>CAZPQP010000064.1:0-10161 GCA_964588635.1 uncultured Bifidobacterium sp. | reverse complement strand
GGCGGCATGGGCCTGATCTCGGGCCGCAAGGCGTTCCAGCGACCGCGCAACGAGGGCATCGCGCTCCTCAACGCGATCCAGGACGTCTACCTCTGCGACGACGTCACGATCGCCTAGCGATCCGTTGCGCCACATGGGGGACTAGTGGTTAACAGAGGGGTCAGACCCCTCTGTTAACCACCGAAACCGCCACGTCCCCCATCCCCACGTCCGCGATGGTTAACAGAGGGGTCTGACCCCTCTGTTAACCACCAGACGCACGTTGACCCTCGTTCGATCGCGGCAGCGATACGTCCGCGCTAGCGCGCCGGCCATCGAGTGGGGCGGCGACCGTGCCGACGTCGGCGCAGTACCCGATCGCGGCGACCGCCGTCGCAACCGCAACCACAGGCGAAACCCCCGCTACGATGCGTGCGCACGCGACGACGAGGATCACCGATGGCCGACAAAGCGAAGACCCCGCCCCCGCCGAAGAAGGCGCCGCAGAAGAAGAACGGCGGCGGTTCGAAGCGCAGCCTCTGGACGATCATCGTGATCGCCGGCATCGCCGCGATCATCGTCGCCGGCGGTCTCATCTTCCTGTCCCAGCGCAGCGGCGACAGCGCCTCCAGCGGCTCCAACGCGGCCGACGTCGAGGCCGGCAAGCTGAAGGACGTCAAGCAGGTCACCGACTTCTTCGCCGGTGTGCCCCAGAACGGCAATACGCTCGGCGACCCCGCTGCCCCCGTCACGATCACCGAGTTCGGCGATCTGCGCTGCCCGGTCTGCAAGACGTTCGCGCTCGAGACCGAGAACCAGATGATCGGCACGTTCGTCAAGCCCGGCAAGGCCAAGTTCGTGTTCCGGATCTGGCCGATCCTCGGCCCCGATTCCGTCAGCGCCACGCAGTGCGCGATCGCCGCCCAGCAGCAGAACAAGCTGTTCGAGTACCAGGATCTCTGGTACCACAACCAGCAGGATGAGGCGACCGAGTACGCGACGCCCGCCTACTGCGACGGCATCGCCAAGGCGCTCGGCCTGAACATGGAGCAGTTCCAGAAGGATCGTCAGGACGAGGCCCTGTGGACGCCCGAGGTGCAGGACGTGCAGGTCATCGCCGCCCAGGAGAACTTCGGCGGCACGCCGTCGTTCATCGTCGAGGGCCCGAACGGCAAGCAGGTCCTGACCGGCTCGCTGCCTGACATCGCCGCGATCACCGAGGCCGTCAAGGCGGTGCAGTAGCCGGTTGGAGCCTCGCCCCGTCGAGACGGTCGCGGAGTCGCCGAGCGAGCTCTGGCGCCGTATCGGCGGTGCGCTGAGCACGATCGGCGGCGGCATCGTCGAGGGTGAGGTGCAGCAGGTGACCACCGCGTCGTCGGGGCACCTGTACTTCACCCTCACGGATGGCGAGGCGACGATCCGCTGCATCATGTGGCGCTCGGCCGCGGCGGGCCTCGCCGAGCCGCCCGTGCAGGGCCGCCTGATCCAGGCCCGCTACACGAAGGTCGACCACTACGCCAAGAGCGGCACCGTGTCGCTGATCTGCAATGCGATCCGCGCAGCGGGCGAGGGCGAGCTGCTGCAGCGCGTGCTGGACGTCCGTGATCGCCTGCGCGCCGAGGGGCTGACGGCGCCGGAGGCGAAGCTCCCGCTCCCGCGCTTCCCGCGGCGGGTCGGCCTCGTCACCGGACGGGACTCCGACGCCGAGGCCGACGTCATCCGCGCGCTGCGCGACCGGTTCCCGCCCACGCGCATCACCGTGTGCCATTCGCTCGTGCAGGGCGTCGGCGCGGTGAACGACCTCGTGGAGGCCCTCGCCACCGTCGCGGCCGTGCCCGACGTCGACGTGATCATCCTCGCCCGCGGCGGTGGCAGCGTCGAGGACCTGCTGCCCTTCTCCGATGAGGCGCTCTGCCGCGCGATCACGGCACTCGGCAAGCCGGTGATCACCTCGATCGGGCATACCCGTCAGCGCCCCAACTGCGACGAGGTCGCCAGCGCCGCGGCGGAGGTGCCGGCCCGTGCCGCTGAGCACGCCGTGCCCAGCGCCAGCGAGCTCCTCGCGCTCGTCGATCGCCGCTCCAGCGACGCCTCCGGCTACGCCGCCGCCCGTCTGGGCGAGGCCACGGCACGGGTGGAGCTCGCCGCTATGCGCCCTGCCGGCCAGGCGGCGCTCGTCGCCCGTACGGCCCGCATCGACCTCGCGGGCCAGGCGCTGCGCCACGCGACCGAACGGGCGACGGGCGACGTGCGCGAACGCATCGTGGCCGGTGCCGCGGCGCTCCAGCATGCGCTGGTCGAGCTGCCGCGGGCCGCGACGCTGGATGTCCCGCGCGAGCGCCTGCGCCAGGCCAGCGCCGCCGTGCGGCACGCACTGGCGCTGCGTGCGGCGGCGCTGACGGCCGCCGAGGACCTGATCCGCGCCCGGGACTGGCGCGAGCGGGGCTTCGCCCTCGTCCGCCTGCCGGACGGCGGGCTGCTGCGCGATGCCGCGGCGCTGACGCCCGGCCAGGCCGTGTCGATCCAGGTGAAGGGCGCTACGCTCGACGCCACCATCGATGCAATCCACCCCGACCCGACGGAGGGCGACGCGTGAGCGAGCCGCAGAAGGTGTCGTTCGAGCACGGGCTCGAGCGGCTTGAGGAGATCGCCGAGAAGCTCGGCGAGGCAGAGCTCAGCGTCGAGGAGACGATCGCGCTGCTGCGCGAGGGCAAGGGCCTCGAGAAGGCGCTGCGCGTCTACCTCGAGACGGCGGAGAAGGATCTGCAGGAGATCGAGAAGGGCAAGGGGCTCACGGAGTTCGTGATCCAGCGCCCCGACGACGCCTGAGCCCGCACGCGGGAGGGCGCCTGTCAGGATCCGTTCGATGGCCGAGCCGATCATCCGCTGCGAGGGCGTGTCGAGGACGTTCGGGTCGCGTGCCGCGCTCGACGGCATCTCGCTCGAGGTGCAGCCTGGTCGCTGCTTCGGCTTCCTCGGCCCCAACGGCGCCGGCAAGACCACGCTGATCCGCTGCATCCTCGGCCTCGCCCGTCCGACCGCCGGCCGCATCACCGTCCGCGGCCACGACATCGCCAAGGATCCCGCCGCCGCGCTCGCCCGCGTCGGGGCGATCGTCGAGGAGCCCCGCTTCTACGGCTATCTGTCGGGTCGACAGAACCTCGAGCTGTGGGCCGCCTACACCGGTGGCGACGCGGCGGCCAGGGTCGAGCCGGTGCTGGATCGCGTGCGGCTGCTGGACCGCGCCGGCGACAGGGTGTCCACGTACTCGCTCGGCATGCGCCAGCGCCTCGGCGTGGCGCGCGCCCTGCTGTCCGACCCGGAGCTGCTCGTGCTGGACGAGCCGACCAACGGGCTGGACCCGGATGGCGTGGCGGAGTTCCGCCTCCTGATCCGCGATCTGGTCGAGACCGACGGCCGGGCGGTCTTCGTC
The DNA here is from genome assembly GCA_964588635.1 of uncultured Bifidobacterium sp. GTDB lineage: Bacteria > Actinomycetota > Thermoleophilia > Gaiellales > F1-60-MAGs149 > F1-60-MAGs149. The sequence goes on along the minus strand of CAZPQP010000064.1, from coordinate 6,749 downwards.
TCGTCGCACCTCCTCGACGAGATCCAGAAGGTCTGCGACGACCTCGCCATCGTCAACCAGGGAAAGCTCATCACGTCGGGCACGCTCGCCGACCTGCTCGCGGGAGGCGCGAGCGCGCTCCGCATCGAGTGCGATGACGTCCAGCGTGCGCAGCAGCTTCTGAGCGCGCAGACCTCGGTGGCCTCCGTCACCGCCGAGCCGTCGGGGCTGCTGGCCGTCGAGCTGCACGCCGACGGGCCCGCGAGCCGCGCGGCGCTCAATCGCGTCCTCGTCGAGGCCGGCATCGCCGTCAGCCGCCTGGAGCCGCGTGGCGAGTCGCTCGAGGAGCGCTACCTCCAGCTCGTCCACGACGAGGGCGCGGCATGATCGCCATCGCCCGCACCGACCTGCGCCGCATGCTCCGCCGGCGCGGCCTGGTGCTGACCGGCCTGCTTGCACCCGCCGGCATCGCACTCGCGATCGCCGCCACCGTGCAGATCCTGCACGTCGTCAACCCGACCGAGCACCCGACCGCCGGCGGCGAGGCCCTCCTCGACCTGGCCGCCTTCGTGACGCTCGTCTCCATGGTGTTCGGCACGGTGATCGGCGCGATGTTCGGCGCCGAGGACGTCGCCAACGGCACGCTCCGCTACATCCTGCTGACCGGATGCTCCCGTCTGCGGCTCTATCTGATCCGCATCCCCTTGGTCGCGCTCGTGGCGATCGCCGTCGGCCTCCCCGCGCTGGTGATCCTGATCGTCGGTGCCTTCGTGCTACCGCACGCCGGCGTCCCCGGACCGAGCGGCAGCGCCATACTCGAGCAGCTGCTGATCCTGATCATCACCGTCGGGGTGTACGCGCTGATCGCGTACGGCATCGGCTCGGCGATCCGCTCCACGGGCGGCGCGATCGCCGTGGCGCTCGGACTCAACCTCGTCGGCCTCAACCTGATCGGCACCATCACCCTCGTGCTGCCCTCCGCAGAGCCATGGCTGCTCAACAGCGCGATCTCGCGGGTCACGGTCGGCGGTGACACGAGTCTTGCGGTGGCGGTCCTGGCGATCGTGGTCTGGGTTGCGGCATTCCTCGCGGTCGGTCTCGTGCGCGCGCTGCGCACGGAGGCGTGAGCGGGCGTCGTCCACCGCTCCAATGCTCATGTGCAACGATTCACACGATGGATCACGTCTCCCCCGAACTGGCCCCCGACTGCCGCCCGACGCCGATCGCGCGCCTGCTCGCCGAGCGCAACGAGCCCGGCGAGCACTTCGTCCGCTCGCATCACGGCACGCCCCGCATCGATGAGCGCGACTACGCCCTCGAGGTGACCGGACTGGTCACGCGCCCGGTGCGCTGGTCGCTCACCGACCTGCGCAAGCTGTCGCACACGACCGCGCACGTCACGCTCGAATGCGCCGGCCATCGCCGCACGGAGCTCGATCCACCCGCCGATGGCGTGCCGTGGGCGCTCGGGGCCGTGGGTCACGCTCGCTGGGCCGGTGGGCAGCTGACCGACCTGCTCAGCATCGTCCGCCCGCTGCCGGAGGCCACGCACGTCGTGTTCCACGGCTGCGACCTCGGCGACATCGAGGGCTACGACACGCCGCAGTCGTTCTCGCGCGCCGTCCCGCTCGCCGACCCCGCCATCCGCGCGACGATCCTCGCCTGGGAGATGAACGGGCGACGGCTCGAGCCCGAACATGGCTATCCCGTCCGCGCGATCGTCCCGGGCTGGTACGCCGTCGCGTCGGTCAAATGGCTTACCCACATCGAGCTGATCAACGGGGAGTTCGACGGGTACTACCAGGCGATTGACTACCGCCTCCGGGAGGAGGGTGAGCCAGAGCCCGGTCGCGAGCTGACGCACATGCCGATCAGCTCGCTGATCGTCAGTCCCGAAGCTGCCGACACGGTGGCGGCGGGCGAGGTGCTGCTGCGCGGCATCGCCTGGGGCGGCACCGGCGGCGTCGGCGGCGTCGACGTGCAGCTCGATGACGGCGAGTGGGTCCCCGCGCGCATCGATCCCGGCCCCGGCCGGCATGCCCCGACGGAGTTCTCCGCGGTCGTCCAGGCGACGCCGGGCACGCACGCCGTGCGCTCTCGCGCCCGCGATCGAGACGGCAACCGCCAGCCCGACAAGGTCACCTGGAACAGCCGCGGCTACGGCGTCAACGACGTCTGCACGATCGAGCTGACGGTCTCCTGAACGCCGGCTAACGCGCCCCGGGCGTCGTCGTGCTCAGCGACGCCGCCGCCACGGCCCGCTCGACAGCGGTCGCAATGGCATCGCCTTCGGCCAGCCGGGCCGCGAGGGTGCCGCACAGGCAGTCGCCCGCACCGGTCGTGTCCACGACCTCGACCTCGGGCGCCGGAATCGCCGTCGCCGCCGCGCCGTCGACGAGAAGCGCACCGGCCGCGCCGAGGGTGACGATCACCGGTGCGCCCGACAGCGCCTGGAGGACGCGGGCCGCCCGCTCAGGGTCGGGGATGCCGGTCAGGTCGGCCGCCTCGTGCTCGTTCGGGATCAGCAGCGGCTTCGCGTCGAGCAGCCGCTGCGGAATGGGTCGCGAAGGCGCCGGATTCACGACCACCTGCCAGCCGCCGGCCTGCGCCGCCTCGGCCGCCGCGCACAGGGCCGCATCGGGAGCCTCGAACGAGAGCAGGAGAACCCCCGGCTCGCCGGCGAGCGCCGATGCGTCCAGCGTGATCAGCCGGTTGGCACCGGGCGCCACCGCGATCTGGTTGCGCCCGTCGGCGTCGACGACGATGAGCGCGATGCCGGTGGCCGCCGTCGCGTCGCGACGCACGTGCTCGACGTCGATGCCGACGGCATGCAGCTCGTCGAGCGCCTCCGCACCGATCGCGTCATCCCCCACGCAGCCGATCATGCGCACCGTGGCTCCCGCCCGTGCCGCACCGACGGCCTGATTCGCGCCCTTGCCGCCGCCGAAGCGCTGGAAGACCCCGCCGGAGACCGTCTCGCCCTCACGCGGGAGGCGCTCGACCCGCACGACCTCGTCGACGTTGATCGAGCCGACGACGGCGACGATGCCCATCGCGACCCTACGCGGCGGAGGCGGGGGGCGCGGCCAGGATCTCGTCCACCGTGCCCGCGACGGCGCCGTACATCGCCTGCATGTAGGTCATGCCCGCCGCCATGTCCTCCGGCGTGAACGCGGAGATGCCGTCCTCGGCGAGCACCACTCGGAACCCGTCGATGCAGGCATCGGCGGCGGTGTGCTGGACGCAGATGTGCGCGTGCTGGCCGGTCAGGATCACGGTCTCGACGCCGTGCTGCCGCAGGTACATGCCGAGGCCCGTCTCGTGGAATCCGGAGTACCAGCGCTTCGCGAACTGCACGTCGCCGGGCTGCGGTGCGAGTTCCGGGATCACCTGGGCGCCGAGCGTGCCGGCAAGGGCGTGCGGCCCCCACAGCCCCTCCTCCACGTCGCCGGGCAGGTGCGCGTCGTTGACGAAGCAGACGGGCCAGCCGCGCTCGCGCGCACCCGCCAGCAGACGGGCGATCGGCGCGATGCACGCCTGCGAGGGCGGATTGGCGAGCGCGCCGGTGACGAAGTCGACGAGCATGTCGGCGACGATGACGGCAGGGCGGTTGAGCGGCTCCATGTAAGGGAAACGTAGCAATTCGGCGAAAGCCGTCCACGGCACGCCATGCCTGGCAAGGCGTGTGGCACGATGAGAACTGTTCCCGATTTGAGAGGACCTTCTATGGCCCTGCGCCGAGCATCCGCCCGACGTCTCCTGATCGCGATCGCCGCTCTCGGAGCGGTGCTCGTCCTCCCCGCGCTCGCGAGCGCGAACAGCAAGCTCCAGGCGGGCTTCCTCGACAACGACTACGCGGGCACCTATCCCACGCAGTTCTGGCAGGACGCGGTGGCGCTCAAGGTCGGGTTCATGCGCTGGGACATGCAGTGGGGCGAGATGGCCGTCACGCGCCCGGCCGACCCCCGCAATCCCGAGGATCCGGCGTATCACTTCGCGCAGACCGACCAGTTCGTCATCAACGCCGCCAACCACGGGCTGCAGGACAAGGTCATGTTCACGCTGTGGAAGACGCCGACCTGGGCGACCAAGGCCAAGTCGGCCAAGGCCACCCAGATGCCGAGCCTGAAGGACTGGCGCGATTTCGTCGCCGCGTGCGCCACGCGCTACTCCGGCACCTACGTCCCGCCGGGCAGCACCACCCCGCTGCCGCGCGTCACCGCATGGGAGACCTGGAACGAGCCGAACGCGAGCTTCGCCTTTCAGCCGCAGAAGAAGAACGGCAAGTTCGTCTCGCCGGCGAATTACGTCAAGCTCCTGAACGCCCTCAAGTCCGAGGTCAACAAGGCCGTCGCCTTCAAGCCCACCTTCGTGGCCGGCGCCCTCTACAAGCAGGGCGGTCCGGGCAATCCCACTCCGGTCGCCTTCATGAAGGGCATGAAAGCCGCCGGGGCGACGTTCGACGTCCTCTCCGTGCATCCGTATAACAACACGCCGCGCCTCGGACTCAACGACGGCAAGGATCAGAGCAAGACGAATCCGCGCTTCATCGGCGTCGGCAACTTCGACACGTTCATCAGCCTGGCCAACCAGACGTTCGGCAGGAAGTACCCGATCTGGGTGACCGAGTTCGGCTGGGCGACTCCCGCTCCGGGCAAGACGCAGTACACCGTCTCGTTCGCGCAGCAGGCCCAGTTCGCCTACGAGTCGATCCTGCGCTTCAAGCAGCTGCCGCAGGTCGAGCGGATGGTGTGGTTCCTCGTGCGCGACAACGCGCCCAAGCCGGGAGCCTGGTACACGACCGGACTCGAGAAGTCGAACGGCGACCACAAGCCGTCGTACAACTCGTGGATCTCCGCGGTCGGCAAACTCAAGAAGTCATCGATCCGGTAGCACTGCGCATCACCCCGGCCCCGCCGTCGCGTGACGGCGGGGCCGGTACCTCTTCATGCATATCCGTCGTCTCCCACTCCGCTCCGTCATCACCGCCGCCGCACTCTGCTGCGTCTGCGTGCTGCCTGCAGCAGCATCGGCCAAGAGCACCCTGCAGGTCGGCTTCCTCGATAACGCCTATGCCTCGACCGATCCAGTGGGGTACTGGCAGGACGCCGCGGCACTGAACGTCGGGTTCGTCCGCTGGGACATGCAGTGGGCCGAGATTGCGGTGACCAAGCCGAAGGACGCGCGCAACCCCGAGGATCCGGCGTACTTCTGGGCGCTGACAGACCAGTTCGTCCGGCAGGCTGCGGGGCACGGGCTGCAGGACCGTGTGATGTTCACGCTGTGGAAAACGCCGACGTGGGCCTCGTCCACCGGCTCGACGAAGGCCCGCGCCACGCAGATGCCCAAGCTGAAGGACTGGCGCGCCTTCGTCCACGCGGTCGCCCGGCGGTACTCGGGTACCTACACACCGCCGGGCCACACCTCGCCGCTGCCGCGCGTCACCGCGTACGAGACCTGGAATGAGCCGAACGCCTACTTCGCCTTCCGCCCTCAGTGGCAGAACGGCGTGCCCGTGTCACCGCGCAACTACGCCCAGTTGCTGAAGGCCGTGCGCTACGAGGTCGGTCGCGCCGTGCCGTTCAAGCCCACGTTCGTCGCCGGCGCGATGTACAAGCAGGGCGGCCCCTCCAGCCTGACGCCGGTCCAGTTCATGCAGGGGCTTGCGAAGGCGAAGGCCAAGTTCGATGTGCTGTCGATGCACCCGTACAACCGCGTGCCGTCGCTGGGCATCCGCGATGGCGCGCGGGAGAGCCGCACGAATCCGTACTCGATCAGCATCGGCAACTTCGAGACGTTCATCAACGTCGCGAACGGCATCTTCGGGCGCAAGTACCCGATCTGGATCACCGAGTTCGGCCTGCAGACGCCGGCCCCTGGCATCTCGCGCGCGGCCACCTACAGCCAGCAGGCCCGGTTCGTGCGCCAGTCGATCGCGAAGCTCAAGGCGCTTCCCCAGGTCGAGCGTGCTGCATGGTTCCTGATCAAGGACGATCCGCCGAAGGACGGCCACTGGTACACCACCGGCCTGCGCCGCTCCTCCGGCACGAAGAAGCCCGCCTTCGGCGCCTGGCAGCAGGCCGCCGCGAAGCTGAAGCGCTCGCCGATCAAGTAGCCAATCTGGATCCGGATCCAGATTGGCCGATTTCGTGCCAATTTGGATCCGGATCCAAATTGGTCGATTTCGTGCACGTTCTTGACGCGCAACCCCACTACGCCTTGTACTCGCGAAGCGCCGCAGCCGCCAGCGTCCTGCGCACGCGCCGCTCGCCCACATCGAGTTCCTCCGCGATCACGTCCGGGGTTTTTCCGAATTCCGCCATCACGCAAATGCGGTGATCGACCAGCTCGCGTTTCGTCATCGGCGGTGGCTCCATAGGCGTGTCCGCCAGCACCCAGCGTTCGTAGTTGCGACTGTCGAAGAATCCGACTATCCGCAGCGCCGCCTTGATGTCGTACCACGCGGGCGGCGTCGCCCTACCGGAGAGAAAGCGATGTGTGGACCACTGCCAAGCGCCGGGATCGCGGACCATGCGGGCCTTCACGGGGTTCATCGGCACGTAGCGCGCGGCTTGCCGTAAGTGCGGAGCATCCTCGATGGGAAAGACTTGATAACGCCTTCCCATGGCGCAGCCCCGTCGACCGTTTCGGTTGAGGTACCAGGCGAGCTTCCGGTGAGTGTGCCGAAGACTCTCCGAGAGCGCTTCAGGATCTGCACGCACGAGCAGGTGATAGTGCGTTGTCATCAGGCAGACGTGCCCGATCACCAC
>CAZPQP010000063.1:3073-10433 GCA_964588635.1 uncultured Bifidobacterium sp. | reverse complement strand
TCGAGAACCTCTACGTCAACTGCGGCTGGGGCACCGGCGGCTTCAAGGCCACGCCCGGCTCCGGCTGGGTGATGGCGCATACGATCGCGACGGGCGAGCCGCACGAGCTCAATCGGCCGTTCTCGATGACGCGCTTCGAGACCGGCGAGCTGATCGACGAGCACGGTGCCGCGGCGGTCGCGCACTGATGTTCGAGATCCGCTGCCCCTACTGCGGCCCGCGCGACGAGCCCGAGTTCAAGTACGGCGGCCAGGCGCACGTCGCCTACCCCACCGACCCCGAGGTGCTGTCGGACGAGGAGTGGGCGCGCTTCCTCTTCGTCCGCGACAACTCGCGCGGTCGCTACGCCGAGCGCTGGAATCACGCTGCCGGCTGCCGCCGCTGGTTCAACGTCATCCGCGACACGGGGACCCACGAGCTCGTCGGGTCGTACCGCGTGGGCGAGCAGCCGGAGGACGCCCGATGAAGCGCCTCGACGACCGCGGTCGCATCGATCATGACCACTCCTTCGAGTTCACCTTCGACGGCCGCACGCTGACCGCGCACCCGGGCGACACGCTCGCCTCCGCGCTGCTGGCCAACGGCGTCGACGTGATCGGCACCAGCGTCCTGATGAGCCGCCCGCGCGGCGTCGTCACCGACAACGTCACCGATCCCCACGCCTTCGCGCAGATCGGCACGGGCGACACGACCGAGCCGCTGGTGCGCATGAGCCAGGTCGAGGCGCACCGCGGCCTCGTCGCCGGGGGACGCCTCCACCAGGGCGTCCTGCCGACGGCCCGCGAGACCACCCGCTTCGAGAAGCGCTTCGCGCACTGCGACGTCCTCGTCGTCGGTGCCGGCCCCGCGGGACTCAGCGCGGCTCTGGCCGCGGCCGACGCGGGCTCCCGCGTGATCCTCGTCGACGATCATCCGCACCTCGGCGGTGCGCTGCTCGGCGGCGAGAAGCTGATCGACAACCAGCCGGCCACGCGCTGGGTGGCCGACGTCGAGGCGCGCCTGCGCGCCAACCCCGACGTGACGATCCTCACCCGCACGACCGCCTTCAACAACGGCGATCAGGGAGCCGTCGCGCTGATGGAGCGCGTCACCGAGCACCTGCCGGAGGACGAGCGGGGCGGTCGCGCCCTGCGCCGCATGTGGCAGGTCCGCACGCACGAGCTCGTCGTCGCGACCGGCGCCACGGAGCGCCCGCTGGTGTTCGCCGACAACGACCGGCCGGGCGTCATGCTCGCCGCCGGCGTGCGCGGCTTCCTGCACCGCTTCGGCCTCGTGCCGGAGAAGCTCGTCGTCTTCACCGCGTGCGACGACGCCTACCGCACCGCCATCGACCTCGCCGGCGCCGGCGTCGACGTGCAGATGGTCGTCGACGTCCGCAAGGACCCGCAGGGGTCGCTGATCAAGCGCACCCGCGAGCTCGGCATCGAGATCCGCGACAACGCCGCGGTGATCGGCACCGACGGCGACGCCGACGGCGTGCTCACCGCCGTGCGCGTCACCTCGCTCGACGGCGGCGTGCCCGAGGCGATCGCCTGCGACTGCCTGGCCGTGTCCGGCGGCTGGGATCCGCTGTTCGACCTGCACCTGCACGTCTCGGGCGGCTCCCGCTGGGATCGTCGCCTCGTCGGCTTCGTGCCGGATGGCAGCCTGCCCGGCATCCGCGTGACGGGCGCCGCCGCGGGCATCTTCGGCACCAACGGCTGCCGCCGCGACGGGCACGTCGTGGGTCTCGTCGCCGCCGAGGCCACCGGCCACGGCACGACCGCCGACGGTCCGGCCGCGCCCGAGGGCCACGACGCCAACGAGGGTCCGACCGCCGACTTCGTCGACACGCCCGGCACCGAGCCGGTGCACGCCTTCGTGGATCAGCACCGCGACGTCGCGCTGGCCGGCGTCGACCGCGCGCTCGGCTCGGGCATCCACCACGTCGAGCACCTCAAGCGCTACACGCTCGTCGGCACCGGCACCGAGCAGGGTCGCACGGCGAAGGTCAACGCGGGGCGTCTGGCCGCGCGCCGCTTCGGGCACGACTTCGCCGAGGTCGGCATCTCCAACGCGCGTCCGCTGGCGCAGCCGATGACGTTCGGCTCGCTCGCCGGTCGCTCGCTCGGCGTCCGCTTCGATCCCGTCCGCACGACGTCGATCCACCCGTGGCACGTCGCGCACGGCGCGGTCTTCGAGGACGTCGGCCAGTGGAAGCGCCCGTGGTTCTTCCCGCAGGGCGGCGAGGACATGGACGCCGCGGTGCTGCGCGAGTGCGCGGCCGTCCGCGAGGGCGTCGGCATGATGGACGCCTCGACGCTCGGCAAGATCGACGTCAAGGGCAGGGACGCCGGCGAGTTCCTCGACCGCCTCTACACCGGTGTGATGAGCTCGCTCAAGCCGGGCCGCGCCCGCTATGGCGTCATGTGCAAGGCCGACGGCATGGTGATGGACGACGGCGTCGTCCTGCGCCTCGCCGACGACCACTTCATGGCGACCACCACCACCGGCGGCGCCGCGGGTGTGCTCGACTGGATGGAGGACTTTCTCCAGACCGAGTGGCCGGATCTCGACGTGTGGCTGACGAGCGTGACCGAGCAGTGGGCGACCGTCGCCGTCGTCGGGCCCAAGGCCCGCGAGGTGATGGCGGTGCTCGCCCCCGAGCTCGACGTCTCGCAGGACGCGTTCAAGTTCATGCAGCTCGAGACCGCGGTCGTCGCGGGCATCGAGAGCCGCGTCGCTCGCATCTCGTTCTCCGGCGAGCTGGCCTTCGAGCTCAACGTGCCGATGACCTACGGCCTCGCGCTCTGGGAGGCCGTCTACGCGGCCGGCCAGCCGTTCGGCATCACGCCCTACGGCACCGAGTCGATGCACGTGCTCCGCGCCGAGAAGGGCTACTTCATCGTCGGCCAGGAGACGGACGGCACGGTCACGCCGCTCGACCTCGGACTCGACTGGATGATCGCGGACAAGGAGTTCGTCGGCCGGCGCAGCCTGCGTCGCTCCGACATGCTCCGCGACGATCGCAAGCAGCTTGTCGGCATCCTGCCCGTCGATCCGACGGATCGCCTGCCGGAGGGCGCGCAGCTGATCGACAGCGCCGAGTACGAGATCCCGGTGCCGATGATCGGCCACGTCACCTCGTCGTACGAGAGCTCCGCGATGGGGCGGACGTTCGGCCTCGCGCTCGTGCGCGGCGGCCGTAACCGCATCGGCGAGACCATCTACGCGCCGCTCGCCGATCGGACCGTTGCGGTCGAGATCGTCGACCCCGTGATCTTCGACCAGGAGGGGGCGCGCCGCGATGGCTGACCGCGCAGAACCGCTCGCGGCGCTCCAGGGCCGCATCGACGAGGCCGGGTTCGCCGGCACCACCCTCACCACGGTGCCGTTCCTCGCGCAGATCGGTCTGCGTGTCGAACCGGGCAGCGCATCCGCCGGCCGCGTCGAGACCGCGCTCGGACTCGAGCTGCCGGAGGCGAACCGCGTGTCCGAGTCGGGTGGTCGCCGCGCGATCTGGCTCGGCCCCGACGAGTGGCTGGTGGTGGCCGCCGACGGCGAGGAGCGCTCGCTCGTGGCGCTGCTCGAGGAGGCCATCGCGGGCGAGGGTTCCGTCGTGGATCTCTCGGCCAACCGCACCGGCCTCGAGCTCGCCGGCCCGGAGGCCCGCACCGTGCTCGCGACGTGCTGCTCGCTCGACTTCCATCCACGCGCCTTCGGCTCCGGCCAGTGCGCGCAGACGCTGATCCACAAGGCCGGCGTCCTGATCGAGCAGCGCGGCGACGACCGCTACCTCCTGCTCGTGCGTCCGTCGTTCGCGGCGTATGTCGCGGAGTGGCTGCTGGACGGCATGCTCGGCCTCAAGGCCGACGCCGCCGCGTAGTTAACAGAGGGGTCAGACCCCTCTGTTAACTACGGCCGTGCATAACCGGAATCGCCGGTATCGCTGGTTGGTTAACAGAGGGGTCTGACCCCTCTGTTAACCAACGGCCGCTACTGGAGCGGACGCCGCTCCGGCGCGTCGAGCCACGGGCGCTCGCGCTCGAGGGCCGCGCCGATCGCGAACGTCGTGGCGTCGTCGAACGTGCGGCCCACGATCTGCAGGCCCGTCGGCACGCCGTTGTCACCGAATCCGCTCGGGACGTTCAGCACCGGGCAGGCGCTGAGGATGTTGAAGAGCACCGTGATGATCCCGTCGAAGTAGAAGTCGACGGAACGGTCGCCGATCTCCATGCCGTGGCCGACGTAGCCGTCGCCGGCGACCAGGCCGCGCATGCCGACCGTCGGGCAGAGCAGCGCATCGTGGGACTCGAGAATCGGGCCGACGAGGTTCCAGATCTCGGCCTCGGCCTCGATCTGCGTGTAGCCGCTCGCATCGCCCTGTCGCTCGACGAAGTGCTCGGCGAACTCGATCGAGTAATCGGCCATCTCGTCGCGGTGCTCCGCCAGCATCCCTGCGATCCACGCGCCGAAGATCGAGGTGAAGTGGTACGCCGAGGCGACGTGGATCAGCTCGCTCGGGATGGCGACCGGGAGCTCCTCGACGATCGCACCGGCCGAGCGGAGCGCGTCCGCGGCAGCCAGCGTGTTGCGCGCCACGTCGTCATCGACCGGGAAGGCCCCGCCGAAGTCGGTGGTGACGGCGATGCGCAGGCCGCGGATGTCTCCGGGATCCGCCGGCAGCTCGAGCTTCGGGCGGAGCGAGCGGTGGTCCATCGGGTGCGGGCCGGCCAGCACGTTCTGGAACAGGCGCATATCCTCGACCGTGCGCGCCAGCCCGCCGTTATGGCAGTACATGTCGAGGCCGAACGGCGGCTCGCAGGGCACGCGGCCGTGCGGCGCCTTGAAGCCGACGACGCCGTTGAAGGAGGCGGGGATGCGGATCGAGCCGCCGATGTCGGAGCCGCCGGCCAGCGTCGAGGTGCCGGCGGCGAGCGATGCGCCCGACCCGCCCGACGATCCGCCGACCGCGAATTCCGGGTTCCACGGATTGCGCGTCACGCCGTGGACGCGCGAGTGGGTGAACGCGGCGCACGAGAACTCCGGCGTCGTCGTGCGCGCATGCTGGATGCAGCCGGCGTCGAACATGCGCTGCGCCAGCGGCGACGTCTCGTCGGCGACGAGGTCCTTGTAGATCAGGGAGCCCATCGACCACGGCTGGCCGGCGACGGGCATCTCGTCCTTGATGGCCGTGACGATGCCCTCGAGCGGACGGGCCGTGCCGTCCATCCAGCGCTGCTCGGCGGCCTTCGCCTCGGCGCGCGCCTCGTCGTAGCGCGTCCAGCAGAGCGCGTTGACGGTCGGCTCGACCGCCTCCGCGCGGGCGATGATCGCGTCCAGCACCTCGACGGGCGAGAACGTCCTGGCGGCGAAGCCGGCGAGGGCGTCGCTGGCGGTGACGTAGGCGAGATCGGTCATGGGGTCTCCTAACGGGAGAGGAAGGCCTCGACGGTGTCGGCGTAGAGGTCGGCCTCCTCGATATGGGCGACGTGCGAGGACTCATCGAAGCGGACGAGCTCGGCGTGCGGGATGCCCTCGGCGATCTTGAGCGCGCACGGCTCACCGAGCTCGTCGAAGGCGCCGTAGGTGACGAGCGTCGGCTGCGTGATGCGGTGCAGGTCGGCGTCGCGCGACCAGTCCTTCATGTTGCCGACGAGGGTGAACTCGTTGGGACCGTTCATCGTGTTGTAGACCTGGTTGCCGTCGAGCGACTCGCCCGTCTTGGCCATGCACTCGGGCCACGGATCGAGGCGGCAGACGTGCCTCATGTAGAACGCCATCTCGGCGGCGGGGTAGCGCGGATCATCGAGATCGCCGGCCAGCAGCACGTCGCCGTGCGGCGCAGGCAGCTCGGCCATCAGGCGCCGGCAGTTCTCGCCGAACAGCGGCATGTTCGACGACGTGGAGGCGAGGACGACCTTCTCGATGCCCTGCGGCTCGCGGCAGAGGTAGTCGATCGAGAGCCAGCCGCCCCAGGACTGGCCGAGCAGATGGCAGCGATCGAGGCCGAGCGCCTCACGCATCTGGTCGACCTCGTGCGTGAAGTAGTCGATCGTCCAGAGCGACGGATCGTCGGGCATGTCCGAGCGGCCGCAGCCGAGCTGGTCGTAGACGACGACGGGGCGGTGCGCGGCGAGACGCTCCTCGAGCGGCTCGAGGTAGTACGCCGCGGCGCCCGGTCCGCCGTGGAGCAGCAGGATCGGCATGGCGTCCCCGCCGCCGCTCCTGCGGTACCAGATCCGGCCGTGCTCCAGCTCGATGAAACCCTCTTCCGACATGGCGCCTCCTCGTTGCCGGGAAGCCTACGGGCAAACGGCGCGCGCGTCATACTCCCGGGCATGAGCGATCCCCATCTCGCCACCCCGTCCGGCAAGCCCCGCGCGCGGGCGCTCGGCATTCCGTTCGACGGCACGCCCGGCCCCGCCAACGCGATCACCGACGTCGCCGGCGTCGAGGTCGGCTACACCACGGTGATCGAGGGCGACGACGTGCGCACGGGCGTGACCGGCATCCACCCGCGTGGCAAGACGAACCCGCACGATGCCTGCGCGGCCGGCGTCTACTCGCTCAACGGCAACGGCGAGATGACGGGCTGGGCGTGGATCGAGGAGTCGGGCACCGTCAGCCTGCCGATCGCGATCACCAGCACCGCCGCGGTCGGCATCGCGCAGGCGGGCATCAACAGCTGGGTGCACGAGCGCTTCCCCGACCCCAACGACGAATGGGCGCTGCCGGTCGCGGCCGAGACCTGGGACGGCTTCCTGCACAAGCTCAACGACCGCCGCATCACGGAGGCCGAGGTTCACGCCGCGCTCGACTCGGCGGCCTCGGGTCCGATCGAGGAGGGCTCGGTCGGCGGCGGCACGGGCATGAACTGCTGCGGCTTCAAGGCCGGCAGCGGCACGGCCTCGCGGCAGGTGGCGTGGGGCCCGGAGACGTTCACCGTGGGCGCCTTCGTGCAGGCGAACTTCGGCTCGCGCGCGGAGCTGACGATTGCGGGGGTCAAGCTCGGCGAGGCGCTCGCCGACGACGACCCGCTGGGCTCCGACGATTGGATCGTGCCGCCGGGTGCCGGGTCGATCATCGTGATCCTCGCCACCGATGCGCCGCTCCTGCCGACGCAGATGAAGGCGCTCGCGCGTCGCATCCCCCTGGGTCTTGCGCGCCTCGGCACGACCGGCTCGCACTTCTCGGGCGACATCTTCCTCGCGTTCTCCACGGCGAACCCCGGCGCGTTCTCCGGTGGCTTCCCCCTCGGCGAGCCGACGAGCGATGAGATCGCCGAGCTGCGCTTCCTTCCCTGGACGCGCATCGACAGCCTCTTCGCCGCCACGGTCCAGTGCGTCGAGGAGGCGATCGTCAACGCGCTCGTCGCCAA
>CAZPQP010000063.1:0-2973 GCA_964588635.1 uncultured Bifidobacterium sp. | reverse complement strand
AGCCGATCTCCGCGCGCTCGAGCATCGGCTGGGCGGAGAACCGCACGATCACCGTGTTGGTCTCCGTGTTGATGCGGCAGACCTGGCCGAACAGGCCGAGGGCCTCGAAGACGCGGCCCGGCTCGACGACCCAGAAGGCGTTGCGGTACTCCGACCAGGCGGCGCGATCCTCGTCGGTCAGCTGCGGGCAGCCGGCGAAGGCGCGACGGGTGTCGTCGGAGCCATCGCAGGTCGAGGCGATCCAGTCGGCCGGGATCACCTGCTGGCCGGCGACGATGCCGTCGTCGAGGTGGGCGAGGCCGTAGCGCGCGATGTCGCGAAGCGTCGCCGTCATGCCGCCGCCGGCGAAGGGGAAGCCGCCGACGTCCATCACGATCGCTGCATCGTGCTCCGCGCCGATGCGCGACCAGAGATCAGCGGAGACGAGGTCGATGTACGGACGGCCGGTGGTGAGCTCGAGGATGCGGCCGACGACGCAGGTGAGCGGCGTGCGGTACTCGAAGTGATCGCCGTGCGGATAGGTCTGCTCGAGCTCGCGGAAGAGGCTGAGCACGCCGACCGGGTCCGCGTCGCCGAGCGGCATCGTGCCGCTCTGGCGGAAGAAGCGCATGAGGTCCGACTCCTGCGTCGGATCGGCGAGCTCGTCGTGCACTTCGGAGAACGCGGTGCCGACCGTCATGTCGATCAGCTGGCCGACGGTGGCGTCCTCGATGCTGGTGCCGCGGAACTCGGGGGCGATGTCGGTGACGCGGTCGTCGCGGCGCAGGGCGCCCCGGCCGATCTCGATGCCGAGCACCGACGCCGTGATCGACTTCGTGACGCTCGCGAGCAGGTGCTGGGTGTCCGGCCGCAGGCCGTTGAGGTAGCGCTCGTAGACGACGGTGCCGTCCTTGACGACGAGCAGGCCCTCGGTGAAGGACGTTTCGACATGCTGGGCGAGGGTGATCGTGGCGCCCGCGCGATCGACGAGCTCGAGGTGATCGAGGTCGAGCAGGTCGACGGGCAGCTCGCGCACGGGGCCGCTCCCGCGGCTGATCGGCTCCAGCGGCCGGAACTCCGCGAGGCGCTGCGCGGAGCGCGTGCCGTGCATGTCCCACAGCCAGTTCTCGACCGTCAGCTCGATCTGCTCGCCCATTGGAGGAGAGAGTATGCAGCACGTCGCGCGCGGCGTTCTGCGCTTGCCGTGCCGCCGGCGGTAGGATTCCCGCATGCCGCGATCCCTCGTCCTCCGTGTGGGCGCCGCCCTCGGCCTCCTAGTTGCGGTCGCGGCGGGCTCCAGCCTGCTGACGCGCACGGCACCGGCCGGCGCCGATCCGCGGGCGACGCCGCCGTGCAAGCCGTGCGAGGGCTTCGCCACCGGCCAGCCCCTGCAGACGCCGAACACCATCACGTCGGTGAACGGGGTGCTCGACTACACGCTCACCGCGGGGATGAGCACGTTCGACCTCGGCGGTCGCACCGTGCGCAGCCAGGTCTACAACGGGCAGTTCCCGGGCACGACGCTGGTGGTCAACCCGGGCGACCGGCTGAACGTCCTGCTGCGCAACCGCATGAAGGCGAAGTACCTGCCGTACGGCGCCTCGTCGGAGAACCCGCCGCCGATCTTCCCCGGCCAGCCCTACGCCGTCTTCCCGCAGCAGCTCGGCAACATCACGAATCTGCACGTCCACGGGATGCACGTCTCGCCGGTCGCGCCGGCCGACGACGTGCTGCTGAAGATCCCGCCGGGCGGTCAGTACCAGTACGAGTACCAGCTGCCCGAGGATCATCCGGCCGGCCTGTTCTGGTACCACCCGCACGGCCACAAGTACACCGACATGCAGGTCGGTGAGGGCCAGGCCGGCGCGATCATCGTCAAGGGCGGCCTCGACGAGGTCCCGGGCATCAAGGGCCTCCAGGATCGCCTGATGGTGTTCCAGAACGTCACCGTCAGGAACGGCGTCGTCGCCAGCTCGCAGTACCTGCCGCCCGACGGGCGCCTGATCACCATCAACGGCCAGGTCCAGCCGCGCATCGACATCCGTCCGGGTGAGACGCAGCGCTGGCGGCTGCTGAACGCCTCGTACGAGCGCTTCCTCAAGATCCTGCCGATGGACGGCGCCCGCTACTGGCAGCTCACGTCGGATGCCAGCACGTTCGCCCATCCGAAGCGGGTCGGCGAGCTGTGGCTCGCCCCGGGCCAGCGCATGGAGGTGCTGGTGCAGGCCGGCCCCGAGACCGGGTCCTTCCCCCTGATCCAGGCGGCCTTCAACCAGCGGCCGACGCCCTACGGCAAGCAGCCGCGGGTGCAGGTCGCCACGCTGAACGTGACGGGTGCGTCGCAGACGCCGCAGGAGATCCCCGCCAACCTGCTGCCGGCACGCGACCTCCGCGGCCCCGAGGTCAAGATCGCCGGGCGGCATACGATTCGCTTCACGCAGTCCCCGCCGCGCTTCTTCGTCGACGGCGCGCTGTTCTACCACCACGGCAAGAAGGTCGGGCCGACGTTCGTGGCCGGCCTGAACACCGTCGAGGAGTGGAAGATCGCGAACGACTCGCCGGAGTGGCACAACTTCCATCTCCACGTCGACGATTACCAGATCATCCGTGAGGACGGCAAGGCGCTGAAGGGCGAGCCGCAGTGGGCCGACTCGATCGCCATTGCACCGGGCAAGACGATCACGATCCGCATCCCGTTCGCCGACTACGCCGGGACGTTCGTCTTTCACTGCCACGTGCTGGTGCACGAGGATCACGGCATGATGGCGGTCGTCAAGGTCGTCGATCGCGGCCGGCCCCCGCTGGTCGTCCCCGAGACGACCTCCTAGAGCGCGTCGGCGAAGCGGCGGATGCGCCGCGCGGCTTCGACCAGCAGGTCGTCGTCCATGCCGAGCGAGATGCGCACGTGCCCGGCGCCGGAGGGGCCGAACGTGTGCGTCGGCAGCACCGCGACCTTCTCCTCGTCGAGCAGGCGCATGGCGAAGGTCTCGGCGT
>CAZPQP010000062.1:0-10641 GCA_964588635.1 uncultured Bifidobacterium sp. | reverse complement strand
CCCGGGCTCGAACCGGGGACACCGCGATTTTCAGTCGCGTGCTCTACCAACTGAGCTATCTCGCCGCTGCGCGGCACATTACCAACCAGCCGCAATCCGGCGCGCGGGTCAGAACAGCCCGAACGCGAGGTGCGCGATCGCGAGCAGCACGCCGGTGATCACCAGCGCACCGCCGACGAGCATCAGCAGCCCGCCGGACTTCGGCACCTCGGAGTCCGCCGGACCGCGCAGCAGGACCTGCCCCACCGAGTAGAGCGCGATGCCGAAGATCGCCAACACGGCGACGACCCACCAGATCACGGCGACATCGGTCACGAGCGGATCCTGTCGCATCCGCCGTTGTTGCACAACCTTTACGGGAGAACACGGAAACCGGTGGTAGGTTGAGCGCAACCCGGAACACCCCCTCGAGGCGGCGGCTGGCGCGCAGGAATGCGCTGCCGGTCTGCGAAACCGCCCTGAAGGCACCCGCTCCCTTGCGTCGTCACGTCACCCAGCCACTCCGTCTCGTCCTCGTCCTCGCGACCTGCCTGGTCGCGCTCGTCGCGGCGCTGCCCGCGCAGGCGACGCCGAAGGAGGAGATCTCCGGCAAGCGCGCTCAGGCCCAGGCGGCGCGTGCGGAGCTGGCGAAGCTCGGCGCGCAGCTCGAGCCGGCCATCGAGCGCTACAACAAGGCCGTCGCGGAGCTCAAGCAGGTCAACGCCGAGATCGCCTTCAACCAGAAGCAGATCAAGGTGACGGAGGCGAACCTGCTCGTCTCGCAGGTCGAGCTCGACGCGAAGCTCGAGCAGTCGTACCGCGTCGGCGAGCCGGATCTGCTTGCCTCCGTCCTGAGCCAGCAGTCGCTCTCGCAGGTGCTCGCGGTGACCGATCTGTTCGACCGCTCGCAGCATCAGGCCGCCGACATGATCGGCGGACTGCAGCAGACGAAGCGCACGCTGACGCGCCAGAAGCAGGAGCTGCAGGTCGCCCAGGATCGTGCTGCGTCGCTGAAGGCCGAGCGCGCCGCGGAGAAGCGCCGCATCGACGCGGGCATCGCGCAGAGCCAGCAGCTCGTGGCGGGTCTCGAGGACGAGATCCAGCAGCTGATCGCGGAGGAGGCCGCCCGCCAGGAGCAACTGCGGCAGGAGGCGCTCGCCGCGCTGGCCGCGCAGGAGGAGGCCACGGCCGCCGCGGCCGCCCAGAGCGAGGTCGCGATCGGCGGGTCGGTCGCCGAGGCCGCCACCGCCGAGAGCGGCGCGGCGCAGTCGGCACCCGCAGCGGCGGAGTCCGCACCCGTCGAGCTGCCGCCGACGGATGGCTCGCTGGGCGCGCAGGCCGTCTCGATCGCGATGCAGTACCTCGGCGTCCCGTACGTGTGGGGCGGCTCATCGCCCGGCGGCTTCGACTGCTCGGGCCTCACGTCGTACGTCTACGCACAGCTCGGGATCGGGCTCAGCCACTACACCGGGTCGCAGTGGAACGAGGGGACGCGCGTCCCCTACGACCAGCTGCTGCCCGGGGACCTCGTGTTCTTCCACTCGGACCTGCACCACATGGGCATGTACATCGGCAACGGCCAGATGATCCACGCGCCGCAGACGGGCGACGTCGTGAAGATCTCGCCGCTGATGGACGCGTACGCAGGCGCCGTCCGCCCGTACTGACGCCGCGACGAGGGGCCGTCCGCCCGGCGACACCGGATGCCGACAGGCGCGGCGCCACGCGGTCTCCGGTATTCTCTCGCTCGCTGCGCGCCCGTAGCTCAGCGGATAGAGCGCTGCCCTGCGGAGGCAGAGGTCGGACGTTCGAGTCGTCCCGGGCGCACTACGCGGAGGGTTCCGGTCTCGACCGGGACCCTCTTCGCGTTTGCACGCCCGCCTAGGGCAGCACAGTCGCGGCAACGCCAGCGGCGTCGAGCACCGCGCCCGCCGGCACCTCGACGCGCAGGATCGCGATCGCGCGTGCATCGTCGAGCCACGGTGCGTCGGCCACCGACGTGACGACGCCGGCCTCCTTGCCGTCCAGCACGAGCTCCGTGCCGGGGGCCACCGCGGCGCTCAGCGCGACGCGGCGCGGTCCGCGGTTGGCATGGCCGCGGCGGTGCAGGCGCGTGACCGGCTCCTGGCCGATGAAGCACCCCTTCGAGAACGACACCGCGGCCTCGACGAGACCGACCTCCGCCGGCATCCAGCGCTCGTCGACGTCGCGACCGAGACGCACCTCGCCGGCCTCGACGCGCAGCGCCTCGACGGCGGCCTCATCGACGGGTACGGCACCCGCGCGGCCGGCGGTGTCGATCGTCTCCTCCCGCTGGGACGCCGGGACGATCACGTCGATGCGGGGGAGGTCGCCGAGCGTCGTGGGAAGGCGCGTCCCCGGGAGGTCGATCGCCGGTGTGCTCGGGCCGATCAGCGAGACGAGGGCCCACTGGTCGGTCGCCGCGATCGTCGCCTTCGACCCGAGGCGATAGCGCGTCAGCTGTCGCACCAGCTCGTCGGTCGCGACCGGCTCGAGATCGAGCAGCAGGCGCTCCTCGCCGAGGCGCGTGACGCGCACGTCGGCGAGCACCCGCGCCTTCGGCGTCAGGAGCAGCGCGCGCCGGGCCTCGCCATCGGCGATGCCGGCGAGGTCCTGCGTCAGCAGGTTCTGCAGGAAGGCCTCGGCATCCGGGCCCTCGACGGTCACGAAGGCGCGCGCGGGTGCGAGCACGCCGCAGCCGGAGCGCAGCGCGGCGAGCTGATCGGCGGGCGTGGGGGCGGCGGTCATCACCCGGAGGTTCGCACACCACGCAGGTGCGGCTGCCCCACAGGCGCGTGCAGGGGAAGTACCCTGCGGGGGAGAACGAACCCTTGGTGCCGTCCGCTTCCCACCACGCCCACGGCGCCATCGACGTCGCGCCCCTCCTGCCCGCCGGCGAGCCGGTCTGGACCCGCAACCGCATCATCGCGCTGGTCCTCGCCTACCTCGTCGGCCTCGGCGGGATGGTCCTGATCAAGGGCGTCTACCTCTCGCCCGACCGCTACTTCCTGATCCTGCTCGTGCCGGCGCTCGTGCTCGGCGTCGGCAAGGGCTACGTCCGGGACTTCCTGCCGCTGATCGTCTCCATCTTCGTCTACGAGCAGCTGCGCGGGCTCGCGCACCTCGCCAACCCCGAGCCGTACTACATGCCGCACCTCAAGTTCGACGAGGTGATCCTGTTCGGACGCAACGCCACCGTGGTGCTGCAGGACTGGATGTGGACCGGCACGGTGCAGTGGTACGACCAGCTGCTCGGCCTGCTCAACCGTGCGCACTTCATCGTCCCGCCGACCCTGCTCTTCATCATCTGGCTCGATCGCCGCGAGCTCTACTACCGCTGCGCCACGGCGCTCGTCGGCACGTCGCTGATCGGCGCGTTCATCTTCCTCGTCTACCCGGCCGCGCCGCCTTGGGCCGCCTCGCAGATCGGGCTCCTGCCCGAGATGACCAAGATCGGCTACGCCCAGGCCGCGGCCGCGCCCGTGTCCGCCGGCAAGTCGTTCATCGAGAGCCTGATGCTGCCCAACCCCTATGCCGCCGTGCCGAGCCTGCACACGGGCTACTCGACGCTCGTCGCGATCTTCGCGCTGACGTGGAAGCGCCGCTTCGGCTACGTGATGCTGCTCTATCCGCTGACGATGTACTTCTGCATCGTCTACTTCGCCGACCACTACATTTCCGATATCCTCGTCGGGATCGCCGTCGCCCTGCTCGGCTGGTGGGTGTCCGGCCGTCTGATCAACCGCCCGTTCGGTCTCGGCGCCCTTGCCGGCCCGTTCACCCCGCCGATCTCAACCGCACGCTTCGGAAGGCCGCCTCGATGAGCAAGGACCAGCAGCAGGACACCGCCCAGGGCGCAGCGCAGGACACGCGCCCGAAGGCCGAGGTGTTCGTCCACTGCCCGCTGTGCGGCGCCGACGACTACCGCGTGAAGGTCGAGGACACGATCGGCACACGCGTCGCGGATCCGCGCGTGCACTACACGTGCACCTCGAGCGCGTTCGGCGAGCACGGCCGCATCGTCGAGTGCCGCTCCTGCCACCTCGTCTACATGAACCCGCGTCCGCACCACGAGGCCGTGGTCGAGAACTACGGCGACGTCGAGGACCAGTCGTACATCGAGGAGGAGCAGGGGCGCATCGAGACCTTCGCCGAGAGCCTCGCGCACGTGCAGAAGTACCGCCGCTCCGGCCACCTGCTCGACGTCGGCTGCCACGTGGGCACGTTCCTCACGCTCGCACAGGACGCCGGCTTCGACGTGGCCGGTGTCGAGCCGTCGCGCTGGTGCTCCGAGATCGCCAACTCGCGCATCGACGGCAAGGTCCACTGCGGCGCCGTCGAGGACGCGCCGCTGCCCGATGGCGGCTACGACGTGATCACCCTCTGGGATGTCATCGAGCACCTGCCCGACCCGGCGCTCGACATCCGCGCGATCTACTCCGCGCTGCGCCCCGGCGGCATCTTCGCCGTGTCGACGATGGACGTCGAGTCGCTGTTCGCCAAGGCCTTCGGCAAGCGCTGGCCCTGGTACATGCAGATGCACCTCGTCTACTTCTCGCGGCAGACGCTGCCCGAGATGCTCCGCCGCGAGGGCTTCCAGATCTGCGAGGTCTCGACCCACGTGCGCCGCGTGCGCCTGACGTACCTCGCCTCGCGCCTCGACGCCTACTCGCCGACGATCGGCCGGCTCGCCAGCGGCGTGCTGGACAGGGTCGGACTCGCCGAGCGCACCGTGGGCGTCAGCTTCGGTGACATCTTCACCGTCATCGCGCGCAAGCCCGAGTCCGCCTAGCGCCCCATGGCAGCCGTCGCCGTCGATGCGCCGCGTGGGAGGGTGCGCCTGGACGGCTGGCGCTACCCGCTCGCGGTCGGCGTGCTGTCGCGCGTCTTCAGCTTCGTGGTGGTCGGCGCGATCGGCCTCGCCCGCCGGGAGGACGGCGCGAGCGTGCTCGACGCGATGCTCGATCCGTTCGGCAAGTGGGACGGCATCTGGTACCAGCGCATCGCCGACTACGGGTACGACCCGACCGTCGCGCACGGCAACGGCGTGGCGTTCTCACCGCTCTACCCGTTGATGGTGCGGGAGGTCGCGAGCACGCTGTCGATCACCTACCTCGCCGCTGGGGTCCTCATCTCCACGGTGTGCTTCCTCGTCGCGATCGTCCTCCTGCACGGCCTCATCGTGCGCCGCTCGGGCGAGCGCGTGGCGCGCACCGCAGTGTGGCTGACGGCGTTCTTCCCCGTCGCCTACCTGTTCTCGTCGGTCTACACGGAGAGTCTGTACCTGCTCCTGACGGTCCTCGCCTTCGTGCTGCTCGAGCGCGGCTGGATCATCGGCTCGAGCGTCGTCGGCGCGCTCACCGTGCTGGCGCGTCCGCAGGGCATCCTGCTCACGCCGGCGCTCGCGCTGCGTGTCTGGAAGGACGAGGGGCGCCGCCCGAGCTGGCGGATGGGGCTGCGGATGCTGCCGCTCCTGCTCCTGCCGCTCGCCTACGTCGCCTTCGGCGCGTACCTCTACTACCGCACCGGCAATCCGTTCGCCACGCAGACGGCGCAGGCCGCCGGGTGGGGACGCGGCATCAACCTGCTGCTGGTGCTCGGCCTGCCGATCGCGATTCTCAACGGCCTCTACGTCGGGACGCACGACACCTCGCACTTCATGTACATCGTCGATACGGCGTACGCGATGACGTGGGGTCTGCTGCTGCTGGAGGGCCTGATCCGCAGGCGCCTGCCCGGCGAGTACCTGCTCTACGGCTGGCTGGCGGTTCTGCTGCCCGTGCTGGCCGGCACGTACCTCGCGTTGCCCCGCTACGGCATGGGCATCTTCGTGGTGATGTGGCTGGCCGCCTTCCACGTCGCCGCGCGTCCCCGCCTCGGCCTGGGCCTCAAGATCGCGATGCCGCTGGCGCTGATCGCCACGGCGATCATCTCCCTCGGCCTCGAGCACTACACCCCGTAGTTACCAGAGGGGTCAGACCCCTCTGTTAACCAAGGCCGGTGGTTACCAGAGGGGTCTGACCCCTCTGGTAACCACCGGGAACGGGCGAGTCGGTACGCTTCCCGCCATGTCCGATGCTCCCCGCTACGGCGTGCAGTCGATGGTCGATCCGCTGCGCCGCGTCCTCATCCGCCGTCCCGTCACGCAGGGGGACTTCGCCGCCGCCGACTGGCGCGAGCCCGATCCCGCCCGGCTGACGGCTGAGCACGAGGCGTTCGGCGAGCTGCTCGAGCGCCTCGGCTGCGAGGTCACCGTCGCGGAGCCGCTCGACGGTCTCGTCGACTCGGTCTATGTCTGCGATCCCGTCTGGGTATGCGGCCAGGGCGCGATCGTGCTCCAGTCCGCCAAGCCGCAGCGCGTCGGCGAGGGGGAGGGCATGGTGGCCGACCTCGAGGCCGCGGGCGTACCGATCGCCGGCCGCCTGACGGGCACCGCCACCGCCGACGGCGGCGACATGGTCTGGCTCGACAACGAGACGCTCGCCGTGGCGCGCGGCTATCGCACCAACGCGGAGGCGCACCGGCAGCTCGACGAGATCCTGGCTGCCGAGGGTGCGAAGACGATGCGCTTCGACCTGCCGCACGATCGCGGCGCCGAGCACGTGCTGCACCTGATGAGCTTCATCTCGCCCGTCACGCACGATCTGGCCGTGGTGTTCGAGCCGCTCGCCCCGGTCACGCTGATGCAGGAGCTCCAGGAGCGCGGCATCGGCATCCTCCCGCTCGACGAGGACGAGTACTGGACGATGGGCTGCAACATCCTCGCCACCGCGCCGGGCGTGGTCGTCGTGCTCGACGGCAATCCGAAGATCCGGCGGGCGATGGAGGCCAAGGGCATCGAGGTGCACGCGTACCAGGGCGGCGACGTCTCGCTGAAGGGCGACGGTGGCCCCACCTGCCTGACGCGCGAGCTGCTGCGCCGGGCATGACGCGAGCGGCGACGGCCGGTACCATCTCCGCATGATCCGCCGCCTGGCCAGCATCGCGGCAGCCGTGCTCGCCGCAGCCGTGCTCGCACCCGTTGCCGCTGCGGCACTTCCGCGCGTCGAGCTGTCCACGGACATCGCCCCCGGACGCCTCTCGTGGAAGACGTCCGGCATGCTCGACCTCGACCAGGTGCGCGCCACGACCCTGGAGGTGCCGGGCCTGCCCGGCGACGGCACCCAGTACTGCGGGCCGACCACCGCCGTCGATCTCCTCGCGTATCTCGCTCGCGCGGGCTTCCGCACCGGCGTCGACGGCGCCACGGACTTCGCTGCTCCGGAGAACTACAACGCCGCGACCCTGGCGATCCGCTCGATGGGCGCGGAGATGCCCACGTCGGCCACCGGCGGCACCGGCGTGCTCGAGTTTGTGAGCACCTTCGAGCGGCACCTCGGCCGAGGGGCCGCCGCCGGCACGCTGCACGCCGACGGCGGGTCGTACCGATCGTCGGACCGCGAGCCGCCGACGCCCGTCGAGCTCGCGGAGATCGGGCTGGACGGTGCCGTTGTCGCCGCCATCCTCGGGCAGTACCGCACGGCAACCGACGCGAACGGCACGTTCTACCAGCGCACCGGCGGGCACTTCGCCACCCTCGCCGGGGTCGCGGCGATGCGGCCCTACACCACGGCGAAGCTCACGTTCGCCGACCCGTGGACCGCGCCCGTCCTCGACACGACGCAGTCGCCGTTCCAGTTCGAGTCCTACGGCCTGACGATGACGACGGCACGGGTCCTGCAGCCCTCCGGATCGATCGAGACGCGTGACGTCGGGTTCCTCGATGGCGCCTTCGCCGGCTGGCACCTCGAGGGCTTCGTCGCCCTGTACCCCGAGCGGTACCTCCTGATCCGTGACCGGAGCCTGCTCCGCTTCACACCGAAGCCGTTCTTCGCCACGGAGGAAGATCTCCAGCGCTACGACCTCGGCGGCGCCGTGCTCGATGCGGCGTTCTCCCCGCGCACGGGGCGCCCGTACGCGCTGCTCGCGAGCGGCAGCGTGGTCGCGGTCGGGATCGGTCCCGGTGGCAAGGGCGGGACCATGGCGAACGAGCGCATCGGCCGCATGGCCGGTGCGACGTCCCTCGACGTGCTGCCGACGGGCGACGTGCTCGTCGCCGGCGGCACGACCCTCCGCATCATCGGCGAGAACGGCACCGATGGCGCTGTGAAGACCACCTCCGCCATCGTCGACGTCGTGGTGGAGCCCGAGGGCGGCATCGTGGCGCTGACGGGCAAGGGGCAGACGATGGAGCGGTTCGACGGGCGCCTCAAGCGCGGTGCGGTGCGCCGTCTGGCGCGGGCTGCCACGGCGCTCGATCTCGACGCCAAGGGGATCGCGGTGCCCGCGCCGACGGTGCGCGGTGCCGATGCCGCGCTGCGCGACGATCACGGCGCCGTCGTGACAACCGTGGGCGGGACGCTCTCCGTCCGCGGCGGCGAGGGTCCTGGCATCGTCAAGCCCCGGAGCGGTCTCGGTCGGCTGGTCGCGGTGCACCGTGGCTGGGAGCTGTTCGACGAGAAGGCGTATCCCGGACCGATCGACACGGAGACGCGCAGCCCCATCCCGTTCGTGCCGCCGCCGCCGCTGCCGCCGCAGCCGCAGTGACGACCACCGGAGGCTCGTCGCTGCGCTCTCGGCTCGTCGAGCGCATCCGCGCGCACGGCCCGCTGACGTTCGCGCAGTACATGGAGGCCGCGCTGTTCGACCCGGAGGCCGGGTTCTACACACGCGGCCCGGGCATCGGCCAGGGCGGGCACTTCGCCACCGCCGCCATGGCCCATCCGGCCTTCGCCGCGGCGATCGTCGCCGAGGCGAAGGCCACGTGGGAGCAGCTCGGTCGACCGAAGCGCTTCCGCGTCACCGAGGCCGGCCCGGGCACCGGCGGGCTGGCGCGGCGCGTCAGCGAGGGACTCGCGGCGCTCGATGTCCCCCACGAGCTGGTGCTGATCGAGCTGAGCCGCGGACTGCAGGAGCGTCAGCGCGAGACCCTGTCCGGCCTGGAGGCGCGATGGGTGGAGCATCCGGCGGAGCTGAAGCCCGCGTCGGGCTTCCTGTACGCCAACGAGGTGCTCGACGCCCTGCCCGTGCGCCTCCTGCAGTGGCCCGACGAAGTGCTCGTCGATGCGGATGCGAACGGACGGCTCGTCGAGGTCCGCCAGCAGGCGGAGCCGGCGATCGCCCGGCTCCTGACGGCGCAGATCGAGCCGCGTGCGGGTGCGCGGTACGCGGTGCGCCCGTCGATGCTCCCGCTCGTCGCCTCGCTCGTCGGCAGCGTGCGCCGCGGCCGGATCGCGCTGATCGACTACGGCGGCGTTGGCACCGAGGTCCACGACGGCCGCCGTCCGCCCGTGCGCACCTACATCGGCGGACAGCAGGGCGGCGACCCGCTGCAGGCGCCGGGCACGCAGGACCTGACCGCCGACGTCGACTTCGGCGCGCTCTCGGCCGCCGCGCAGGCGGTCGGCGTCGAGGTCGAGCAGCTCGTCACGCAGCCGGCGTGGCTGCGGAGCCACGGCTGGGAGGCGCCAGCGGCGGATGTGCGGACGGAGGAGGACTGGGCGCTCGCCGGTCTCCTCGACGAGCGCCTGCCCTTCATGGTCTGGCTCGCGCGGCGCTGATCACCTGCCAATCTGGATCCGGATCCAGATTGGCGCGAAATCGACCAATTTGGATCCGGATCCAAATTGGTCGATTTCGTGCACGTTTTCGGCGCGGATCTTCAGTCGCCGACGTGCGGCGCCGACTCGAAGCCGGCCGCCTTGTGCGAGCCGTCGCAGAACGGCTTCGTGTGCGAGGCGCCGCAGCGGCACAGGAAGGCCTCGCCCTCGATGGTGTACGGGTTGCCGTCGACGTCCTCGACGACGAACGAGCCGCTCACCATCGCGGAGCCGTTCTTCTTGATGCGGATCGTGCAATCGGCCATCGGGGCCTCCTTCGTGTCTGACTGCCTGCAGTGTCGCAGGAGTCGCGGAAACGCGAAGGGCCCCGGCCGAAGCCGGAGCCCTCCAGAGTCGAGCGGTGATTCAGGCAGCGCCCGAATCCGTTCCTACATCATGCCGCCCATGCCGCCCATGCCGCCCATGTCGCCGACGGTCGGCGCGGACTTCTCGGGGGCGTCGACGATGATCGCCTCGGTGGTGAGGATGTTCTTCGCGATCGACGCGGCGTTCTGCAGCGCCGAGCGCGTCACCATGGCCGGATCGATGATGCCGGCCTTGACCAGGTCGACCATCTCGCCGGAGTCGACGTCGAGGCCGTAGCCGGCCTTCGCCGAGCGGACCTCGTTGACGACGACCGAGCCCTCGAGGCCGGCGTTGAAGGCCAGCTGGCGCAGCGGCTCCTCGAGCGCGCGGCGCACGATCTTCGCGCCCGTGGCCTCATCGGCATGGGACTCGTCGATCTTCAGCTTGGTCGCCGCGTTGAGCAGGGCGACGCCGCCGCCCGGCACGATGCCCTCCTCGAGGGCGGCGCGGGTGGCCTGCAGCGCGTCCTCGACGCGATGCTTCTTCTCCTTCATCTCGGTCTCGGTGGCAGCGCCGACCTTGACCACGGCGACACCGCCGCTGAGCTTCGCGAGGCGCTCCTGGAGCTTCTCGCGATCGAAATCGGAGTCGGTGTTCTCGATCTCCTGCTTGATCTGCTTGATGCGGGCCTTGATCT
>CAZPQP010000061.1:0-10757 GCA_964588635.1 uncultured Bifidobacterium sp. | reverse complement strand
CTGCTCCTCGGCGATCTGCAGGCGGCGGTCGATCTCGTGCTCGGCTTCGGTCTGGCGGCTGATCAGGCGCCGGCGCAGCTCGGCGAGGTCGGTGTCGATGAAGATCAGGCACGCGTCGGGGCGCGCCTCCTTGATCACGAGGCTGCCGTCGACCTCGAGCTCGAGGATCACGTTCGCGCCCTGGCTGAGCAGGCGATCGACCTCGCTCTTCAGCGTGCCGTAGCGGTTGCCGGCGAACTCGACCCACTCGACGAACGCGTCGTCGTCGACCTTGGCGAGGAACTCGTCGGTGCTGAGGAAGAAGTACTCGCGCCCCTCCTCCTCGCCCGGCCGCTTCGGCCGCGTCGTGGCGCTCGTGGCGACCTGGGCGATGTCGGGGCGCTGCTCGAGGACGCCGCGGATGAGCGTGCCCTTGCCGGCACCCGAGGGGCCGGAGATCACGAAGAGGCGCGCCACGCGCCTACTTGCGGAGCAGGGCGATCAGCTCGGAGCGCTGGCGGTCCGACAGGCCGCCGACGGTCTTCGAACCCGACACGCGGCACTGCTGGAGCATCTTCGCGGCCTTCACCGCACCGACACCCGGCACGCACAGCAGGAGATCGTGCACCTTGGCCGTCAGGACCCACTCGGCGGGGCGCTGCAGCACGTCGGCCAGCTGGCGATCGCCCGCCTTGAGGTCGCGCTTCAGCCCCGCGCGCTTGACGCGAATGGCGTTCGCGCGGGCCAGAGCGGACTGCCGCTGGCTCGCGGAGCGGGTCGGCGTCTCGTGGCGGAGAAGCGCCTGCTTCGTCGGCGAGACGGCGGTCGTGTGAGGTGCGGTGGACGACACGGGAGGTGACTCTAGTCCGGGCTCGGAAACTGCCTCAACCTTCAACCACCGGCGAGACTTGCCGGAAACCGGATACATGCAGCGAGGGCTTGTTTTTCGGGTCCGGAGGGGCTAAGGCGCGCCCCGCACGGTTCTAGGCTGCGAGCTCGACGCGCAGCTTCTTCGCCAGCGACGGATCGCGGAAGAGCGCGGTGCCGAGCGCGACGGCCTTCGCGCCAACTGCCATCAGGTCCTCGACGTCGTCCTTCGTCTCGACGCCGCCGAGGCCGATGATGTCGAGGCCCGTTGCGTCGTGGCAGGCGAGCACGGCGTGCAGGGCGACCGGCTTGATCGCCGCGCCCGACAGGCCACCCCCGCCGCCGCCGAAGTGGCTCTTGTGCGTCCAGCGGTTGATCGCCGTGGCCTTCACCGTGTTGACACACACCAGGGCGTCGGCCCCGCCCGCCTGGGCGGCCTTCGCGATCTCCGCGATATCGGCCACGGACGCGCTCAGCTTCACGAACAGCGGCTTGTCCGTCGCCTTGCGGGCGGCGGCGGTGAGGCGCTCGGTCTCGCCCGCGTCGCCGCCGATCGAGGCGCAGCCCGACTCGACGTTGGGGCACGAGACGTTCAGCTCGATGGCGTCGCAATCCGAGTGGTGGTCGAGCTGCTCGACGGTGTGCACGTACTCGTGGAGGCTGAAGCCGCCGACGCTGCAGATGATCGGGCCGTCCACGATCGTGGCGAGCTCGGGCAGGAGGGTCTCGAGGAAGGCGTCGCGACCGGGGCCGGGCAGGCCGATCGAGTTGAGCAGGCCCATGCGGCTCGGGGCGATGCGCGGTGCCGGATTGCCCGGTCGCGGCTCGGCGGTGACGGTCTTCGTGACGAAGCCCGCCATGCCCGGGTTGGCCTCGCCGAACAGGCGCTGCGCCTCGACGGCGTCCCACGTGCCGCTCGCGTTGAGCAGCGGATGCGCCAATTCGAGGCGGCCGACGGTGACGCTCACGCCACGAGCCTCGCGCCATCGACGACCGGGCCCTCGATGCAGCAGCGCTTCCACGTGCCGTCGATTTCGACCGCGCAGCCGTAGCAGCCGCCGAAGCCACAGGCCATCGGCGCCTCCAGCGCGATCTGGCTCTGCACGCCGTGGCGCTGGCAGATCTCGGCCACCGCCCTGCCCATCGGGCCGGGGCCGGCGGCGAGCACCTGGGTGTACGCGCCCGTCGCGAGGGCCTCCTCGAGGGGCTCGGTGACGAGATCCGGCGCGATCCGCGGCGTATCCAATGTGACACCCGGAACAAGGTGCGCGAGGGGCGTATGGTCGGATTGCCGGATACCGGCAATCAGCCGAATACGTGTGTGCAA
Organism: uncultured Bifidobacterium sp.; assembly: GCA_964588635.1. Lineage (GTDB taxonomy): Bacteria > Actinomycetota > Thermoleophilia > Gaiellales > F1-60-MAGs149 > F1-60-MAGs149. The sequence goes on along the minus strand of CAZPQP010000061.1, from coordinate 8,584 downwards.
GCGTCCGATCTCGGGCATGACCGTCAGACCGAAGCCCGCGGCCACCAGCAGCGTCGTCTCGGCGCTCGTCTGCGCCAGGTCGAAGCCCGTGCCGAGCGGGCCGAGGACCTCGAGCTCGGGGCCCGCCAGATCGGCTTGGGCACTGGCCTGATCGACCACGAACCCGACGCCGTCGTCGAGGCGGATGAGGCCAACCGGGCGCGCGAGGTAGTCGCGGCCGGTGGCGTTGCGCAGCATGTGGAACTGCCCCGGCTCGCCCAGCGCGGTGCGGGCGTCGAGGTCGAGACGGACGAGGGCGAGGCCGCCGAGCGGCTCGCTCCCGACCACGCGCGCGGTGAAGGGGCCGAGCCGCGTCGTCTGCTCGGCCGCGGCGCTCATGCCGCCGCGCCCCCGATCGCGCGGTGCAGATCCTGCAGCGCCTTCGCATCGACCTTCCAGGCCATGCTCATCGCCTGCACCGCGGCCGCCGCACCCGACATCGTCGTGATGCACGGCACGCGGTACTGCACCGCCGCTCGGCGGATCTCGTAGCCATCGCCGCGCGCTCCCATGCCGAGCGGCGTGTTGATGACCAGCGCGATCCTGCCCTCGCGGATCAGGTCGGGGATCGTCTCCCCCGGCTCCGACAGCTTGGCGACCTGCTGCACCTTGATGCCCATCTGCTGCATCGCGCGGGCCGTGCCCTCCGTCGAGTAGACGGTGAAGCCCGCGCTGACGAGCTGCTGCGCGATCGCCGCGGCGGCGGGCTTGTCGCGGTCGTTGACCGTCAGCGCCACGCCCGTCGTGCCGTCGGGATGGGCGCTCGGCAGGGCCTGGCCCGCCGCACGCTGCGCCTTCGCGAACGCCGTGGCGAAGTCGGGGCCGGTGCCCATCACCTCGCCCGTGGCGCGCATCTCGGGACCGAGCAGGGCGTCGGCGCCGGGGAAGCGCGCGAACGGCAGCACGGCCTCCTTCACGCTGACCATGCCCGGCGTGGCCTCCGCGATGTCGAGATCCTCGACGCGCTCGCCGAGCGCCACACGCACCGCGGCATCGACGAGCGGGATGCCCGTGGCCTTGGCGACGAACGGCACCGTGCGGCTCGCGCGCGGATTGGCCTCGAGCACGTAGACCTCGCCGTCGCGGATCGCGTACTGCACGTTGACGAGCCCGACGACCCCGAGCGCGCGGGCCAGCTCGATCGTCTGGCGCCGGACCTCGGCCTCCACCGTGGCGCCGATCGACAGCGGCGGGATCACGCACGCCGAATCGCCCGAATGGACGCCGGCCTCCTCCACGTGCTGCATGACCGCGCCGATCAGGACGTCGCGGCCGTCGGACACGGCGTCGACGTCGATCTCGATCGCGTCCTCCACGAAGCGGTCCACCAGCGTCGACGGGCCGACATGGCCGTCGCGCAGCGTGGCCTCGTCGTAGCAGATGCGCATGGCCCGGCCACCGAGCACGTACGACGGGCGCACGAGCACCGGATAGCCGATGCGGTTGGCGATCTCGACCGCCTCCTCCATGCCGTCGGCGATCGCCCAGTCGGGCGCCTTCAGCCCGGTGCGGTCGAGCAGCTCGCCGAAGCGCAGGCGATCCTCCGCCAGGTCGATGCTCTCGAACGGGGTGCCGAGGATCGGCACGCCCTCCTGCAGCAGACGCTCAGCCAGGCGCAGCGGCGTCTGGCCGCCGAACTGCACCACCACGCCGACCGGCTGCTCGCGCGCGATCACCTCGAGCACGTCCTCGATCGTGAGCGGCTCGAAGTACAGGCGATCCGACGTGTCGTAGTCGGTGCTGACCGTCTCGGGGTTGCAGTTGATCATCACGGCCGCGTAGCCGAGGCGGCGCAGCGTCATCGCCGCGTGCACGCAGCAGTAGTCGAACTCGAGGCCCTGGCCGATGCGGTTCGGGCCCGAGCCGAGGATGACCACGCTCGGGCGGTCGTCCTCCACCTTCTCGTCGAGGGCGTCGTAGCAGGAGTAGCGGTACGTGCTCCGCGCCTCGACCTCCGCCGCGCACGAGTCGACGCTCTTGTAGCTCGGGATCACGCCCAGGCCGCGCCGGTGGTCGCGCAGCGTCTTCTCGTCGGTGCCGACCAGGCTCGCCAGCTGGGCGTCGCCCAGGCCCATCTGCTTGGCGCGGCGCATCGTCGTGGCGTCGAGACCGTCGAGGCCGAGCGCCGTGACCGCGTTCTCCTCCGCCACGATGCGCGCGAACTCCTCGAGGAACCACGGGTGGATCTCGCTCTCGGCGCTGAGGGCCTGCGGATCGTCGCCCGCGCGCAGGCGGCTGAAGATCAGGTCGTAGCGATCCCACTTGGCGACCTCGAGGCTGCCCTCGGTGCGCGCCGTGGCGTCGAGCTCGCGGCTGCGCAGCGCCTTGCCGAAGCTCTCCGCGAACGTGCGGCCGATCGCCATCGCCTCGCCGACGGACTTCATCTGCGTCGTGAGGGTGTCCTCCGAGCCCGCGAACTTCTCGAACGCGAAGCGCGGCAGCTTCGTCACGACGTAGTCGAGCGTCGGCTCGAAGCTCGCCGGCGTCGTCTGCGTGAGGTCGTTCGGGATCTCGTCGAGCGTGTAGCCGATCGCGAGCTTCGTCGCGACCTTGGCGATCGGATAGCCCGTCGCCTTCGACGCCAGCGCGCTGGAACGGCTGACGCGCGGGTTCATCTCGATCACGACGATCTCGCCCGTCGCGCGGTTGAGGGCGAACTGCACGTTCGAGCCGCCCGTCTCCACGCCGACCGCGCGGATCACCATCGCCGCCGCATCGCGCAGCGCCTGGAACTCGCGGTCGCTCAGGGTCATCGCGGGCGCCACGCAGACGGAGTCGCCCGTGTGCACGCCCATCGCGTCGAGGTTCTCGATCGAGCAGACGATCACGACGTTGTCGTGCTTGTCGCGGATCACCTCGAGCTCGAACTCGCCCCAGCCCTTCACCGACTCCTCGATCAGCACCTGGCTGATCGGGCTCGCGCTGCAGCCCTTGCCGACGAAGTGGCGCAGCTCGTCGAGGTCGGAGGCGAACCCGCCGCCCTCGCCGCCGAGCGTGAACGCCGGGCGGATCACCATCGGCAGCCGCAGCGTGCCGTCGGCGACCAGCTTCTCCGCCTCCTCCACGCTCGTGACCGTCTCGCCGCGCGCCGTGCGCAGGCCGATGCGGGCCATCGTCTGTGCGAACAGCTCGCGATCCTCGGCCGTGCGGATCGCGTCGATCGACGCGCCGATCAGCTCGATGCCGAGCTCGTCGAGCACGCCCGCCGCCTGGAGATCCAGCGCGGCGTTCAGCGCCGTCTGGCCGCCGAGCGTGGGCAGCAGCGCGTCGGGGCGCTCCGTGCGCAGCACGCCGGCGATGCCCTCGACGTCGAGCGGCTCGATGTACGTGCGATCGGCCCAGCCCGGGTCGGTCATGATCGTCGCCGGGTTCGAGTTGATCAGAACCGTCTCGTAGCCCTCCTCGCGCAGCACGCGCAGGGCCTGCACGCCCGAGTAGTCGAACTCGCAGGCCTGCCCGATCACGATCGGGCCGGAGCCGATGACCGCGATCTTCTTGAGGTCGTCTCGGCGTGGCATCAGCTGCTCCTGCTCTCGCGGTAGGCGGCGGCCTCGTCCACGAACGAGACGAGGGCGTCGCGGGCGTCGTGCGGTCCGGGCGAGGCCTCGGGGTGGAACTGCATGCTCCAGACCGGGCGGCCCTCCAGGCGGAGGCCCTCCACGGTGTCGTCGTAGAGGCTCGTGTGCGTGATCGTCACGTCGCCGGTGCCTTCTGGGGGCTGGACGGCGAAGCCGTGGTTCTGGCTGGTCACGAGCACGCGGCCCGTCTCGGTCTCGAGGACCGGATGGTTCGCGCCGCGATGGCCGAAGCGCAGCTTGTACGTGCTGAGGCCGAGCGCGCGGGCCAGGAGCTGATGCCCGAGGCAGATGCCGAAGACCGGCACGCCGAGCTCGAGCATCGCCTGCACGTTGGCGACGTGCGCGTCCATCGCGCCCGGATCGCCCGGGCCGTTCGCCAGCAGGATGCCGTCGGGGTCGATGGCGGCGATGTCCTGCGCGGTCGCGTCGTGCGGCACGATCACCACGTGCGCGCCGGCTGCGGCGACGAGATCGCCGATCGAGTCCTTGGCGCCGTAGTCGAGCAGCGCGACCGTGCAGCGCGTGGCGCCGTCGGCCGGGTCCTGCTCGCGGCGCGGACGCGACACGCCGGCCGCGAGATCCTGGCCGGCCATCTCCGGCGTGGCCGCGATCAGCCTCTGCGCCTCCTCGGGCGAGGTGCCGTCGGTGACGAGCGCCGAGCGCTGCGCGCCGTGGTCGCGCAGGTGCTGGACGAGCGCGCGGGTGTCGATGCCGAACAGCACCGGCACGCCGTTGTCGCTCAGCCAGTCGAGCAGGCCCGTGCGGCCCGGCGGCTGGGCGTTGCGCGCCTCGCGGCACACCATCCCGATCGCCTGCACGCGGTCCGACTCGCCGACATCGCTCTCGATGCCGTAGTTGCCGATCATGGGCGCCGAGAACGTGATGATCTGGCCGTTGAACGACGGATCGGTCAGCGTCTCCTGATACCCCGTCATGCCCGTCGTGAAGACCGCCTCGCCGAGCGCGGTCGTGATCGCGCCCGCGCCCTCCCCGTCGAAGCGGGTGCCGTCCTCGAGCAGCAAGTACGCGGCGCTCACGCGACCACCCCCAATCCCTTCGCATCCATCTCATCGTGGGCGAGCTGGCCTCCGCTGATCGTCAGCAGGCACCGGCCCTTGACCTTGCGGCCGAGGAAGCACGAGTTCGCGCTCTTGCTCTTGAACGGCCGGTCGCCGACCTTCCAGGTCTGCTCGAGATCCCAGACCGCGAGGTTGGCGGGGGCGCCGACGCGCAGGGCCGGGCGCTCGAGGTCGAACGCGTTGCAGGGCCCCTCCGTCATCGCGCGGAGGATCGTCGGCAGCGGCACGTGGCCGGGCTCGACGAGCTCCTGGATCAGGATCGGCAGCGCCGTCTCAAGACCGGTCACACCGAAGGCAGCCGCCTCGAAGGGCACCTCCTTCTCGTGCACCGCGTGCGGCGCATGGTCGGTGGCGATGCAGTCGATGACGCCATCGCGCAGGCCGTCGATCAGCGCCTGGCGGTCGTCGTCGCTGGCCAGCGGCGGGTTCATCTTGAAGTTGCCGCTGAGCGTGCGCACCGACGCGTCGGTCAGCACGAGGTGATGCGGGCTGGCCTCGCTCGAGACGCGCACGCCCCGCTCACGACCCATCGCGATCTCCTCGATGCTGCCGCGGATCGAGATGTGCTGCAGGTGGATACGTGCATCCTCCTGCTCGGCCAGGCGGATATCGCGCGCGACCATCAGCGTCTCGGCGATGCCCGGCCAGGCACCGAGGCCGAGCTTCGCCGAGATGGCGCCCTCGTGCATGTGGCCGCCCTTGGTGAGGGTCGGCTCCTCCTCGTGCAGCGCGATCGGCAGATCGAGCGGCCGGGCGTACTGCAGGGCGCGGCGCATCAGCCGGGCGCTCGCGATCGGCGAGCCGTCGTCGGTGAAGCCCGCCGCACCGCGTGCCGCGAGATCGCGCATCTCCGTGAGCGACTCGCCCGCGCGGTCCATGCTGACCGCAGCGAGAAAGCCCGTCTGGATCACGGCCATCTCGCGGGCGCGGTCGAGCGCGGCCTCGAGCGTGGTGCCCGTGTCGATCGTCGGCGCCGTGTTCGGCATCGACAGGATCGTCGTGTAGCCGCCCGCCGCGCCGGCGGCCGAGCCGGTGGCGCAGTCCTCCTTGTACTCCTGGCCCGGCACGCGCAGATGCACGTGCGGATCCACCAGGCCCGGCAGGACCGTGCAGCGCGAGCCGTCGACGATGCGCGCGCCCTCGGGGCGCTCCACGCTGTCGCCGATCTGCGCAATCTGGCCGTCGACGATCAGCAGCTCGGCCGTCACGTCGAGCCCCTCGACGGGGTCGAACAGACGCGCGCCGGTGATGACGACGGTGGCCTTGTCGGCCGGGATCAGCTCGAGCCGGGTCATGCGGCACCCCATTCGCCGGTGCGCTCCCGGAAGTCGATCACGGTGCCGATGCTCGGCCGGTTCATCAGGTCGTAGAGGACCGCCATGCGGACGATCAGCCCGGCCTCGACCTGGTCCTCGACGAGCGACACGCCGGAGTCGGCGACGTCGGGCGCGATCTCCACGCCGCGGTTCATCGGGCCCGGATGCATGACGACCTGGCCGGGCTTCACGCGCCGGCTGTTGACGCCCCACGTGCGCGCGTACTCGCGCAGCGTCGGCACGAAGTTCTGGCCGGGCTCCATGCGCTCGTGCTGCATGCGCAGGACGTAGATCACGTCGGCCTCGCTCATCGACTCGGGGTCGTCGGAGACCTTCACGCCCGTCGCCTCCTCGATGCCCGGCGGGATGAGCGCAGGCGGACCGACCAGCGTGACGTCGAGGCCCATCAGCTGGAAGCCCTCGATGTTGCTGCGGGCCACGCGGCTGTGCAGGACGTCGCCGACGATCGCGACCTTCACGTCCTTGAGCCGGCCGAGGCGCTTCTTGATCGTGTACAGATCGAGCAGCGACTGCGTCGGGTGCTGGTGCTTGCCGTCGCCCGCGTTCACGACATGCGCGTCGGACCACTTGGCGGTCAGATGCGCGGCGCCGATCTGCGGATGGCGGATCACGATGATGTTCGGCTTGTACGCGTTGAGCGTGCGCACCGTGTCCTTCAGCGACTCGCCCTTGTCGACGCTCGAGCCGGCGGCCTTGACGCTGACGACGTCGGCGCTGAGGCGCTTCGCGGCGAGCTCGAAGCTCGAGCTCGTGCGCGTCGACGACTCGTAGAAGAGGTTCACGACCGTGCGACCGCGCAGCGTCGGGACCTTCTTCACGTCGCGCTCGACGACGTCCTCGAAGCCCGCCGCCGTCTCGAGGATCCGCTCGATATCGGTGTCGTCCACATCGCTCATGCCGAGCAGATGCCGTCTGCCGTCGCTCATGCCCCGTCCCCCTCGCCGCCGATCAACACGACCTCATCCTCTCCGTCCGTCTCCATCAGCCGCACGCGCACGCGCTCCGTCGCCTGCGTCGGCAGGTTCTTGCCGACGAAGTCCGCGCGGAACGGCAGCTCGCGATGCCCGCGATCGGCCAGCACCGCCAGCTGCACGCAGGCCGGGCGGCCGTAGTCGAAGACCGCGTCGATCGCGGCCCGCACCGTGCGCCCCGTGTAGAGCACGTCATCGACGAGCACGATCGTCGCGCCCTCGACCGGCGCGTCGAACACCGTCTCGCCGACGACCGGGTGGTCGCCGATGCGATCCTCGCCGTCCGGCCGCAGGCCGACGTCGTCGCGGTAGAAGCTGATGTCCACCGCGCCGACCGGCACCTCGACGCCCGTCGTGTCCCTGATGCGATCGCGGATGCGCTCCGCGAGCGGCACGCCGCGCGAGCGAATGCCGACGAGGTGCACGCTGCTGAGGTCGGGATGGCGCTCCACGATCTCCGAGCCGATGCGCGCAAGCGTGCGCGAGATCTGGTCGGCATCGAGAAGGGTGCGCGTCTTCTGGGCGCTCACCGGCGCGCGCGCCGGTCGCTGGACGAGACGAACTGCATTCGATCAGGGCTCCTTCCCGGCCTCACGGGACCGGGTTAAAGGGGCGAACTAGGTCGAGACCTGACGTTAGTCGACCTGTCGGACGACGGGTCGCAACGCGCAATCCAGGTCGGCTCGCGATCGGGGGAGGACATGACAACCGCGCGGATGTGATGTCCTCCCCCGTCGCCGTGGCTGACTTGAATTGCTTCTCTCGAGGGGGGACACCACATCCGCGCGGTTGTCATGTCCTCCCCGGGTCTCCACTCGCATTCCGGAGCCGGCGAGCGTGGCGTACCGTGATACCCAGCGCGGCCGCGATCTCACGCGCGGACTTCCCGTCCTCGCGCATGCACTCGGCGCGATGACGATTCCAGTCGTCGGGAGCTAGTGGTGGAGGCGGCGACGCCCCGCGGCAGAAGCGCCGATACTCCGCTGCGCCGAACTTCGGGTCATGGGGATCGGCGAAGATCCCCTCGAGAAACCGGAAGATGCTGGCGCGCGGCACCCATGGTGGACAGGCCTCCATGCCCGCGAGCGCGCGATATGTACCGAACTGCCAGTCACCAGGGTCTGGGCACAACCGAGCCTTGACGGGGTTCTGCGGGATGTAACGAAGCGCGTTGCGCAAATGCCGTGCGTCCCGCACATCGAACATGTCCGGACGCCGACCGAACACCGCGCCCTTGCGCCTCGCCTGATGATGGTTACGACGAATGGCATGTGCAGAGTGAACGCGCTGCAGGCCAGCGGACAGACTCGCGTCAGGCGTCTCAACCAGCAGGTGATAGTGCGTACCCATGATCACGAGCGACCACACGCGCCACCCGCGGGACTGCGCTTCGTGCCCTATCTCGTTGTACAGCTCGGACGCCCATGCGGCGTCGGGCGCGAGTCGATCACCGAAGACGCCGTGCGCGATCACGTGCACGAGTTCATCGGGGAGAATGCGTCGCCGCGGAGTCGTCACGCCGGCCACTCCGAGCAGATACGCCAATCAGGGAGGACATGACAACCGCGCGGATGTGGTGT
>CAZPQP010000060.1:0-10828 GCA_964588635.1 uncultured Bifidobacterium sp. | reverse complement strand
GGGTAGACCGCGTCGAGGGTGTTGCGCAGCTTGCCGGGCCACTGGCCGATGCCGAGATCGTCGGTGGCGGCGAGGCCGAAGAACGCCGCGGAGACGTGGACGCCCTGCGGCTTCAGCGTCGCCGATGCCTTCTTGAGGAACGCCGTGATCGTGTCCTGCCGCGGGCGACCGGGATCCTTGAACGCGATCTTGGTGGCATCGCCGTCAGTCGGATAGCGGACGTAGTCGAACATGATCTCGTCGAAGCCGAGTTCGGCCGCGTACTGCGCGACCTGGATCGGGTAGTCCCAGGCCTTCTCGTTGGTCGGGTCCAGCCAGGTGATGCCGAGGTCGTTCTTCCAGAGCCCGCCGGACTTGGTGCGCAGCGCGACCGAGGGATCGGCCTGCGGGGCATAGCCGTCCTGGAAGGTCACGATGCGGGCGATGGTATAGAGGCCCGCAGCGTGCGCACGGCGCAGAACCTTGACCGGGTCGTACACGTCCTGCTGCGCGCCGCTCTTGTTGGCGAGCGGGATCGGCGTGGAGAACGCCACCTCACCGCGTTCGTCCTTGACGTCGATCTGGATCGCGTTCATGCCCACTTTGGGATCCGCGAGGGTGATGATCGGCTCGAACAGGCTCGGCGTTGCAACTGCGTAGGACGTCACGTGCACGCCGCGGACGTGGTCGGGCATCGGCACGCGCCCGCCGACGGCCTGCTCGGCCGCGCTCTGCTTCGGCACCGTGGCGGTCGGAGCGGCTGCCTTCTTCTTGGGCGCGGGATTGCTGCGGCTCCACGTGAAGGCGAACGCGGCAATGGCAACCGGGAGCAGGAGGATCGTGACGGCGATCATCCGGCGCCGACGCTGCTGGGCCCGCGCGGAGGCGCGCTGCTTCGCGCGGCGCGAATTGCGCATTGCCTCCTGGTGCGCGTCGTAGCGCTTCTGATCGCGGAATTCGGTCATCGCTCGAAGGACGAATCGTAGACGAACCCGGGGCGCCCCGGAGCGACCGGGATCACGGCACGCGGTAGGCTGCCGTCATGGCGCGCCGGACGGGGGACCTCGCGAAATCGATTGAGCTGATGCTGCTGCGTCCGCGTGCGACGGCCACCGACTGCGTTGCGCTCTGCGACGTGGCCACGCGCCATCACGTCGCTGCTGTGTGCGTGCCGCCGACGCACGTCGAGACGGCGGCGCAGCAGCTGCGCGGCACCGACGTGAAGCTGGTCGCGCTGATCTCCCACCCGTTCGGCGGCGATCAGCCGGAGATCAAGGCACGGGCCTGCGTGCGCGCCGTCCGCGACGGGGCGCAGGAGCTCGAGATCGCCACGGATCTCGCCCGGTTCGCCGGCGGGGACCCGAATCACGTGCGTGACGAGCTCCGGCTCTGCGCTCAGGCGGCGCGCGAGGCCGACACGGAGGTGCTGATCCGCGGCGTGGTGGACACCGGCGTCTTCGACGATCGGACGCTGCGCCTGCTGGCGCGCGCCGTGGCCGCCGCAGACGTGGACATGCTGGTCACGTCCTCCGGTCTCTCCGTGGAGCCCGACGATCTCCTCGACGTCGAGCTGATGCGCGAGGAGGTCGGGGCCGGCATGGGCGTCAAGGCCGTGCGAGGCGTTCGCAGTGTCGACGAGGTCTCTGCGCTCCTCGCCGCCGGCGCGGCCCGGGTCGGCACCGCAGCGGTCGAGCTGCTCGGCGCGGAGGGCTAGGAGAGGGCCGCGGCCAGCCCGCGGACACCCGTCGTGTTGGAGATGCGGATCCGCTCGAGCTGCAGCGGATCGCTGGCCGACAGCGTGTCGCCCGATTCCGTGGTGGTGGCGAGCACGTAGCCCGCTTTGCGCACGGCCTCGACGGATTTCGCATCGACGGCGCCCGCCGGGTAGCAGAACCACTGCACCGGGTGCCCGAGGTGCCGCTCGAGGGTGAAGCGCGACTGGCGGAGCGTCTTGAGCGCGGCCGCGGCCGTCATGCTGGGAATCTCCGTGTGCGAGACGGTGTGCGAACCGATGTCCCAGCCGCGTTGCTCGAGGATGCGCAGCTGCGACCAGGTCAGCCACGTCGGCGCGGCGTTCTTGCGCTCCGCGATCCGATCGGTGATCACGTAGGCGGTGCCGATGTACCCGAACTGCTTCATGATCGGCGCGGCGATCGTGGCGATGCCCCGATAGCCGTCGTCGAAGGTGAGCAGCACGGGCTTGTCCGGCAGCGCCTTGCCCTCCATCAGCGCCTCGTACAGCTGCAGCTGCGAGATCGTCTCGTAGCCGTGGTCGTGGAGCCATGCCATCTGCAGCTGGAACTCGCCGGGATCGACCGTGAGGCCGACGGTGACCGACGGCTCATCGCCGTTGAGAACGGCGATCCGGTGGTACATCAGGATCGGCACCTCGAGCGTCCGGTTCGGCAGGGGATCGGGGAGCGTCAGCTGCGGCACCTGCTTGACCGGCTTGACCACGCTCTCGGCGGCCCGTTCGTCTGCCGCCTTGGCGGTCGTCTGCGTTGATGCGGCACCACTGTCACCCTGCAGCAGGTGCAGGGACGCCGAGGCGCCGACGACGGAGACCACGGCGGCGATCAGGACGACGAGAGCGGGACGCATCGCTCGCACGATACCTCCCGACGTCCTCCTCTACAGTGGCGGCATGGGCGATCCCGGACTCCCCGCGTGGCAGGTGCATGGGGTACGGGTGCTCCACGACGACGTCGTGCGGATCGAGGAGCACGACGTCGAGACACCCGAGGGGCGTCGCTACGCGTTTCCGATCGTGCGCTCGCCGGGCTTCGCCAAGGTCGTGCCGATCATGGAGAACGGGGATGTCGTGCTGGTGCGCCAGTTCCGCTACGCCGTCGGGGGTGAGACGCTGGAGGTGCCCGCGGGGGCGATCGATGAGGGGGAGTCGCCGCTCGAGACGGCGCGACGCGAGCTGTCGGAGGAGGCGCTCGTCACCAGCGACCATCTGGAGCCGCTGGGCGAGTTCACGACGAGTCCCGGTCGGATGGACGAGCGGGGCCACGTGTTCCTGGCGCGCGATTGCCGTCCCGACCCGCGTGCCGTGCAGCACGAGCCGACGCTGCCCGTGCACCTGCCGCTCGAAGACGCGATCGCGCTGATCGGCGGGGAGGTGCTGGCGGCCACCAGCTCGCTCGCCCTGCTGCTGGCGCAGCGTCGACTCGCCGGGGCGGATCGGTGACACTTCGACCATGACTGCCATTACGCCTCTGGGTCCGAACGCCGAGGGCGTCCGCTGGGACCTCTCTGCGATCTGCGCCGACGTGCCGTCGGCGCGCACGCTGCTCGACGAGTCGATCGCCGCGTCGGAGGCGTTCGACGCCCGCTATCGGGGACGCGTCGCCGAGCTCGACGCCTCGGGCCTCGGCGAGGCGCTGGCGGAGCTGAGCCGGATCTCCAACGCCCTGCACCGCGTCGGCTCGTATGTGGGCCTCCGGCGCAGCGTGGACGTGAACGACGACGAGGCGCGCGATCTCGAGACCGTGGTCGATCAGGGGATGGTCCGCGCGCAGAATGCCCTGCGCTTCTTCGATCTCGAGTGGATCGCCCTCGACGATGCCGTCGCGCTGCCGCTGATCGATGCGCCTGAGGTCGCCGCAGATCGGCACCACCTCATCTCCGAGCGGCGCTTCCGACCGCACGTGCTGCCCGACGACCAGGAGCGCATGCTCGCCGAGCGCGAGCCGGTCGTGTCGGCCTGGCAGAGCCTCTTCGCCCAGACGGTGTCCAACATCCGCGCGCCGTTCGACGATGGCTCCGGCGAGGCGGAGAAGACGGTCGACGAGCTGCTGTCGTACGTGCACACGCCCAAGCGCGAGGTGCGCATCGCGGCGCTCGAGACGCTGTACGTCGCGCTCGAGCCGCACGGTGATGTGCTGGCAACCTGCTACGACAGCATCGTCGCCGACCGCCTGACGATGGACCGGCTGCGCAGCTACGACGCGCCGATGTCCGCTCGCCACCTCTCCAACGAGCTCGAACCCGCCTGGGTGGACGCCATGATGGAGGCGATCGAGGCGCGCTACGGCATGGCGCAGCGGTGGTTCCGGCGGAAGGCCGAGCTGATGGGCCTCGATCGACTGCATCTCGCCGACCAGTACGCGCCGCTCGGCGAGGGGCGGGCGATGCCCTACGAGGAGGCGCGCGGGATCGTGGACGACGCGTTCGGACGCTTCTCGCCGGAGCTGACGCGCGTGACGCGCAGCGTGTTCGACGAGCGGCGCGTCGATGCGGAGCCGCGGCAGGGGAAGCGCGGTGGAGCGTTCTGCGCGTCGGTCGCCCAGGATGCGCAGCCGTTCATCATGCTCAACCACACCGACACGCTGCGCGACCTGATGACCGTCGCGCACGAGCTCGGCCACGGGATGCACTTCGCTCTCTCCAGCGAGCGTCAATCCGCGCTCTCGATGCACGCACCGCTTGCCCTGTGCGAGGTGCCGAGCACCTTCGCGGAGCTGATCGTCTTCGAGCGCATGCTCGAGACCGAGCCCGATGCGGCGACGCGCACGGCGCTGATTCGCCAGGAGCTCGAGTCGGGGTTCGCGACCGTGTTCCGGCAGACGATGATGGCCCGCTACGAGCAGGACGCCTACGGCGCCCGGATGAACGGCCAGGCGCTGACCAAGGAGCGGCTGGCGGAGTTCTGGTTCGCGCGCAACGAGTCGTACTACGGCGACTCGATGGTGCTGCCCGATGGCTATCGCCGCGGCTGGAGCTATATCCCGCACTTCATCAACACGCGCTTCTACACGTATGCGTACGCGTTCGCGCACCTCGCGAGCCTCACGCTCTACGCGCTGTATCGCGAACAGGGCGAGGCGTTCGTCGAGCCGTATCTGGACTTCCTCGCCACGGGTGGCTCGGCCTCGCCGGGCGAGCAGCTGGGGGCCTTCGGGATCGATCTCGCCGATCCGGCCACCTGGTCCAAGGGACTGGACGAGATGGAGCGCATGCTCGAGCTCGCGCTCGAGGGCTGACGCTTGCCGACCCTGGCGTGGCTCGACGCGGTGCCGGGCGAGGCCGCGTTCTACGCGGACGACCTGATGGCCATTCGCGCAGGCGCCGTGCGCGACGGGTTCGCGTACCGCGGCGAGCCGATCACGCCGGGGCACGTCGCGGTGCGCAGTCCGTCCCGCGCGATCCTGCTGCGCGTGGAGACGGGCACGGGCGCGGTCGGCTGGGGCGACGCCGTCTCGGTGCAGTACGCGGGCGTCGGTGGACGCGATGCTCCCGTCGATCCCGCGACGCTCGGGGTCGAGATCGACTTCGTCGCACGGGCGCTGCTGGACGCGGGCGACGTGGGCTTCGCCGAAGCCTGCGCATTGATCGATGATCTGCGCTTCGACGGACGCCCCGTGCACACGGCCGTGCGCTACGGCCTCAGCCAGGCGTGGCTCAACGCCACCGCCGCGGAGGCGGGCACCAGCCCGCTGCGCGTGCTCGCCGAGCTGACGGGGCTCGAGGAGCCGGAGCTCTTGCCCGTCTACGCCCAGAGCGGCGACGAGCGGGAGGTCAACGCCGACCGCATGATCCTGCGTGGTGTCGAGGTGCTGCCGCACGGGCTGTTCAACTCGATCGACTCCTTCGGCGACGACGGGGGTCGCTTCCTCGCGTACGTCACCTGGCTGCGGCGCCGTGTGGATGAGCTCGGTGCACCGGGGTACCGCCCGCGCCTCCACCTCGACGTCTACGGCATGCTCGGGCACGTCGTCGACTTGGACGTCAACCGCATGGCGGCGTTCCTGGTCGCGGCCGAGTCGGCCGCAGATGGCCTCCCGCTCGCCATCGAGTCGCCGTGCTACGGCGCCGACGTGGAGGAGACGGTCGACCTCCTGCGGCGCCTGCGGTCCGAGTTGCGCGATCGCGGAAGCGGGGTCGCCCTCGTCGCCGACGAGTTCTGCAACACCGACGACGACGTCGCGCGGTTCGTCGCGGCCGAGGCCGTCGACCTGATTCAGATCAAGATGCCGGATCTCGGGTGTCTGACGCGCGCGGTCGATGCAGCGCAGGTCTGCCGCGCGGCTGGGCTTGGCGTCTTCATCGGCGGCTCCTGCGCGGAGACCGAGGTCAGTGCCGTGGCGAGCACGCAGTTGGCGCTGGCCGTCGAGGCGGATCAGGTCCTCGCCAAGCCGGGCATGGGTGTGGACGAGGGCGTGACGATCGTCCGCAACGCGATGCGACGAGCCCTTGTCGACTGGGAGCGGACGGCCTAGAGCAGCCCGGTCAGCCCGCGGGCGGCCGTGACGAGCGCCAGGACCAGCAGGATCCAGAGCACGCGGGTGCGGAACTTCGACGTGTCCGACCCGTGGAACATGCGGTGTCCGATCCACGAGCCGATCGCCAGCGCCGGCAGGCAGAACAGCACCGTCATGAGGACATCGCGGTCGATCAGTCCGCCAACGCCGAACGATGCGACGGCGACGAGGTCGAGCGCGAGGAAGCACGCCATCATCGAAGCGCGCGAGACGTGCGCGCCACGCTCCGTGCCGAGGAAGAACAGTGCGATCGGTGGACCGCTGATGCCGAAGGCGCCGTTGAGGAGCCCGGCGACGCCGCCGACCGCGACCGTCGCCGCGTCGCCGGGAGCGGGTCGCGTGCCCTTCGATCGCAGGAGCAGGATCGCCGCGAGCGCGATCACGATCGCGATGCCCACGCGCGCGAGGTCCGCCGGGATATGGATCAGGACGATCGCGCCGAGCGGGGTGAGCGCGACCGCGCCGGCCAGGAGCGTGAGCACGGGGCGCCACTCGATTTGCCGGAGGACCGGCGGCAGCAGGAGCAGGCCGACGAGCACCTCGAGGATCAACACCGTCGGCACCGCCACATCCGGGGGCGCCGTCAGCGAGATGCCGGCGACGCCGATCATCGCGAAGCCGAAGCCGCTGTAGCCGCGAACGACCGCCGCGACGAAGATCACCCCCATCGCGAGCAGCAGGATCAAGGTGCCAGCCACAGCGCAAACCGTACGCGGGCGCACGCGCGCACTGCGTCTATGCCGGGGGCGGGGCTCGAACCCGCACGTTGTCGCCAACGCCGGATTTTGAGTCCGGTGCGTCTACCAGTTCCGCCACCCCGGCGGGGGGAGACAGGACGATATCGCGCTCGTACGGTTCCGTGTGCTACCTTGAAGCCGTGGTTGGCAATGGCGCCGACCACGACGCGACGAGGCGTCCCTCCGTCGCGGCGTGCCCGGTGGGGCGACGCCGCTCGAAACGGAGACGCACATGACGAAGAAGGAAGTCCTCGCGAAGGCCAAGGCGGAGAACGTCCGCTTCGTGCGCCTGCAGTTCACCGAGCTGCATGGTCAGTTGAAGGCCGTCCAGATCCCCGTCGAAGAGCTGCCGAAGGCGCTCGACAACCAGATGATGTTCGACGGGTCGTCGATCCGCGGGTACAAGCGCATCGAGCAGTCCGACATGTACTTCCAGCCCGACCCCAGCACGTTCCAGGTGATCCCGTGGCTCGAGGGCGCCTCCGGCAATGTGGCCCGCATCATCTGCGACGTCGCCGATCCGGACGGCACGCCCTTCGCCGGCGACCCGCGCGTCGCGCTCAAGCGCGTCATCGCCGATGCGAAGAAGATGGGCTTCGAGATGAACGTCGGCCCGGAGGCCGAGTTCTTCGTCTTCGACCACGACGCCGAGGGCAATCCGACGGTCAATCCCCACGACAAGGCGGGCTACTTCGACGTCGGTCCCGTCGACAAGGGCGTCGAACTGCGCCGCGCCATGGACGACATGCTGCTGAGCATGGGCTTCAACCTCGAGGCGTCGCACCACGAGGTGGCGATCGGCCAGCACGAGATCGACTTCCGGCACGCATCGGCGCTCGAGTGCGCGGACATGCTGATCACCTTCCGCTACGTGATCCGCTCGGTCGCCGCCCAGCTCGGCCTGCACGCGACGTTCATGCCGAAGCCGATCTTCGGCGAGAACGGCTCGGGCATGCACTGCAACCAGTCGCTCTTCAGCAAGGGCAAGAACATCTTCTTCGACCCGAAGGGCGAGGAGCAGCTGTCGGACGCCGCCTACGGCTACATCGCCGGGCTGCTCGAGCATCTGCCCGCGATCACCGCGATCGCCAATCCGATCGTCAACTCGTACAAGCGGCTCGTCCCGGGCTACGAGGCGCCGGTCTACATCGCGTGGTCGCCGGGCAACCGCTCGGCTGCGATCCGGATTCCGAACTCGCGCGGCAACGGCACGCGCGCCGAGCTCCGGACCCCCGATCCGACCGCCAATCCGTACCTGCTGTTCGCCGTGATGCTCGCGGCGGGGCTCGACGGCATCAAGAAGGGCGCCCGTCCGCCCAAGCCGGTCAACCAGAACATCTACAACCTGACGACCGAGGAGTCGAAGAAGCTCAAGGTCGGCGCGCTTCCGCACAACCTCGACGCGTCGCTCGACGCCCTCGAGAACGACAAGGTCGTCCAGGCCGCCCTCGGCGAGCACATCACCGAGGCCTTCATCACCGAGAAGCGCAAGGAATGGGACCGCTACAAGATGCAGGTCCATCAGTGGGAGCTCGACGAGTACATGGAGACCTTCTAGGACCTCCGTTTCGGCGCGGCGCGGGTCTCCCTGGGGAGATCCGCGCCACCGAACCGGCGCAGGCACGGGGGATTCGCTGTACCTTGCGCCATGACCGCCCGTGCGGCTGCCGGCCACTTTCGGTCCGGGGCTGCGGGTGCGGCGACTGAACCAGGAGGTGGCCCCATGGGCCTGACGAACGAGCAGAAGACCGAGATCATCGGGAAGCACGGCAAGTCCGCTGCTGACACGGGATCGACCGAGGTGCAGGTGGCGCTACTCACCACCCGCATCAACGAGCTCACCGAGCACCTGCGGTTCCACAAGCACGACCATCACTCGCGTCGCGGCCTGCTCAAGATGGTGGGTCGCCGTCGGCGGCTCCTCCAGTACCTCCAGCGTGAGGACATCGAGCGCTACCGCGCGATCGTGAAGGAACTCGGCCTGCGCCGCTAAGGGCGCCCGAGGATTGATGGCGGCACGCGGGACGCGTGGCCGCTGGCAGCAGAAGAAGGGAAGTACCTATTCATGAGTGACGTCTTTGGCACTGAAATCGCCGTCGAGGTCGCAGCGGGGGACATCAGTCTCCGCTTCGCGACCGGTCAGCTGGCGAAGCAGGCGGACGGAGCGGTGCTGGTCACCAGCGCCGACACCGTCGTGCTGTCGACCGTCGTCGGAGCGCAGGAGGCCCGCCCCGGCGCGGACTTCTTCCCGCTGACCGTCGACGTCGAGGAGAAGATGTACGCCGCCGGCAAGATCCCGGGCGGCTTCTTCAAGCGCGAGGGCAAGGCCACCGAGAAGGCCACGCTGAACGCCCGCATGATCGATCGTCCGATCCGCCCGCTGTTCCCGAAGGGCTTCCGCAACGAAGTCCAGGTGATCGGCACGGTGCTGAGCGTCGACATGATCGTCTCGCACGACATCCTCGCGATGAACGGCGCCTCCGCGGCGCTGATGATCTCGCCACTGCCGTTCGCCGGCCCGGTCGGCGCCGTGCGCGTCGGCCTGATCGACGGCGAGCTGCGCGTGAACCCGTCCATGCCCGACATGCTCGAGAGCGATCTCGACCTCATCGTCTGCGGCACGCCCGAGGCCATCACCATGGTCGAGGCCGGCGCCAACATCGTGGCCGAGGACAAGATGGTCGAGGCGCTGGAGCTCGCCCACACGGTGATCAAGGACATCTGCGTCGCACAGCTCGAGCTGCAGCAGAAGGCCGGCAAGCCGAAGTGGTACTCCGAGGCCGTCGATGCCGAGCTGGACGCCAAGTACGGCGCCTCGTTCGACGCCGAGATCGCCGCGCACGGCATCAGCGGCGTCGAGAAGGCCCAGGCCGCGGCGTTCGCCGCCGAGTGCCCGCCCGTCTCGGCCGACGCGACCGATGAGATCATGGTCCGGCGCACGCAGGTCAAGTTCGCACTCGGCTTCATCGCCGATCGTCGTCGTGCCGCCGCCGTCAAGGCGCCGGTGCAGGAGCAGTTCGGCGACGCCATCAAGGCGCTGTCGGACGCCGAGCAGGACTCCAAGGAGCTCAAGGCCGCCAAGCGCTCGGCGCTGATCGAGCGCATCGTCAGCGAGATCAAGCTGCCGTTCCCCTCGGGTGCCGAGAACGGTCTCGACGCCGCCACCGCCGGTGCCGTCAAGGCCGCCATCGACAGCGTCTACAAGCAGATCGTCCGCACCAAGATCGCCGTCGACAAGCGCCGTCCTGACGGTCGCGGCGAGAACGAGATCCGCCCGATCGCCGTCGTCGCCGGCGCCATGCCGCGCACGCACGGCTCGGCGATCTTCACCCGCGGTCAGACGCAGGCGCTCACGCTCGTGACGCTGGGCACCATGAAGGAAGAGCAGCGGATCGACGATCTCTCGCTCGAGAACACCAAGCGCTACATCCATCACTACAACTTCCCGCCGTTCAGCGTCGGCGAGACCGGCTTCATGCGCGGTCCGAAGCGCCGCGACATCGGCCACGGCGCGCTCGCCGAGCGCGCTCTGGTGCCGGTCGTGCCGCCGGTCGAGGATTTCGCGTACACGATGCGCGCCGTCTCGGAGATCCTGGAGTCCAACGGCTCGTCGTCGATGGCGTCGGTCTGCGGCTCCAGCCTCGCGCTGATGGACGCGGGTGTGCCGATCAAGGCCCCCGTCGCCGGCATCGCGATGGGCCTGATCAAGGAGGGCGACAGCCTCGTCATCCTGACCGACATCCAGGGCGCCGAGGACCACCTCGGGGACATGGACTTCAAGGTCGCCGGCACCGCGGAGGGCATCACCGCCCTCCAGATGGACATCAAGATCACGGGCGTCACCCG
>CAZPQP010000059.1:1585-10855 GCA_964588635.1 uncultured Bifidobacterium sp. | reverse complement strand
CGACCGAGCTCGGCTACATGGCCAGCATCAACGGCGAGTTCCAGAAGCGCGGCGTCAAGATCATCGGCCTCTCGGTCGATCCGGTCGACCGCCACTCCCAGTGGGCCGACGACATCGAGGAGACGCAGGGCACGCGCCCGAACTTCCCGATGATCGGCGACACGGACTACAACGTCTCCAAGCTGTACGACATGCTCCCGGCCGACGTCGAGGGCGACGTCGCCGACCGCACCCCGATGGACAACCAGACGGTGCGCAACGTGTTCGTGATCGGACCGGACAAGAAGGTCAAGCTCGTCCTGGCCTATCCGATGACGACCGGCCGCAACTTCGACGAGGTCCTGCGCGTGATCGACTCGCTGCAGCTGACCGCGAAGCACAAGGTCGCGACGCCGGCCCAGTGGCAGCAGGGCGGCGACGTCATCATCGCGGGCTCGGTCAACAACGAGCAGGCCAAGGAGATCTGGCCCGAGGGCTGGAAGGAGCCCAAGCCGTACATCCGCATTGTGCCCCAGCCCAAGGGCTAGGCACGAGACGCACTGGCGGGCGGCCGGTCGGGGGACTGCCGCCCGCCAAGTGCGCATTCTGCAATGTGCTACCGTGTAGCACATGAGTGAATCGATCGGCATCCGCGAGCTCCGCCAGTACGCGAGCACCTGGCTGGATCGGGTGCAGAGCGGTGAGTCGTTCACGATCACCGAGCGAGGGAAGCCGATCGCGCGACTGCTGCCGCTCAGCGAGGGCGCCTCGGACTGGCAGCGCGAGTGGATCGAGCACGGGCGCATGGAGCCCGGTGACCGGTCGGTGCCGTTCAGCTGGGCCGGCGCGGACGCCTTCGTGCTGCCGGACGGGATCGCGTCCGCGCAACAGCTGCTCGATGACGTCCGTGGCGATCGCCTGTGATGCTGTACCTCGATACGTCGGCGTTCATCAAGCCCTTCACGCGGGAACCCGAGGCGCACGCCATCGCCGAACTCCTGCAGGCGCGCGAGGAGCAGTTGATCTCGTCGTTCCTCCTTGATGTCGAGGCATCACGCGTGGCCGGACGGATCGGCGGGACGGCTCCGGCCACCGTCGATCAGGCACTGGGTCGCATCCGGCGCGTGCAGATCAACTCCCTGATCATCGCGAACGCGTCGCTGATCCTGCCGGGCTCGAACCTCGGCGCTCTTGATGCGATCCATCTCGCCACAGCGCTCTCGATTCCCGATGACACGACCGTCGTCACGTACGACGTTCGTCTGCAGGAAGCCTGCCAGCAGGTCGGTCTGCCCGTGCTCGCGCCCGCCTGATCCGGCGCGCGGTGCGAAGATCCGGGTATGCCCAATCGCCTCGCGCACGAGACGTCCCCGTACCTGCTCCAGCACGCCGACAACCCGGTCGACTGGCAGCCGTGGGGCGAGGCCGCCTTCGCGGAGGCGGCTGAGCGCGATGTGCCGGTGCTGCTGAGCATCGGCTACGCGTCGTGCCACTGGTGCCACGTGATGGCGCACGAGTCGTTCGAGGACGTCGAGACGGCGACGATGATGAACCGCCTCTTCGTCAACGTGAAGGTCGATCGCGAGGAGCGCCCCGACGTGGACGCGCTCTACATGGAGGCCGTGGTGGGGCTGACGGGGCACGGCGGCTGGCCGATGACGGTCTGGCTGACGCCCGACGGGCGCCCGTTCTACGGCGGCACGTACTTCCCGCCGCAGAACCGCCCCGGCATGCCGAGCTTCCAGCAGGTGATGGACGCCGTCAGCCAGACGTACCGCGACCGCCGCGGTGACGTCGAGGCGCAGGCCGAGCGGATCTCGACGGCGCTGAAGGCGACCAACGATCGCCACGCCAGCGAGGAGGCCGAGTACGACGACGCGCCCGGCGGGGAGCTGGTGGACCGGGCGATCGCCAAGCTCGCGACGATGTTCGATCAGGTGCACGGCGGCTTCGGCGGGGCGCCGAAGTTCCCGCCGAGCCCGATCTTCCCGTTCCTGTTCGGCTGCGACGATCGCGGCCGCGGTCGCGACGGGCAGTACATGTCGCGGCTCACGCTCAACCGCATGGCCGACGGCGGCATCCACGACCAGGTCGGCGGCGGCTTCCATCGCTACGCCGTCGACGGCTACTGGCTCGTGCCGCACTTCGAGAAGATGCTCTACGACAACGCGCTGCTGGCCAGCGCGTACGCGCACGCCGCGCTCGCCGCGGAGAGCGATCGCTATGCCGACGTCGCGCGCTCCACGCTGCGCTACATGGATCGCGAGCTGTCGCTCCCGGAGGGCGGCCTCGCCTCCGGTCAGGACGCCGACACCGAGGGGGAGGAGGGGCTGACGTTCATCTGGACGCCCGCTCAGATCGACGAGGTCGTCACCGATCCCGTGGACGCGGCGCTCGTCAAGGACGTCTGGAACGTCACCGCCGAGGGCAACTTCGAGCACACCGGTGCGACGGTGCTGAGCGTCGTCGCGCCGCTCGAGGAGGCGGCCGAGCGGGCGGGCCTGTCCGAGGACGAGGCGGCGGATCGGTTCGAGCACGCGCGAGGCCAGCTGCACGCGGCGCGCGATCTGCGCCCGCAGCCGGGTCGTGACGACAAGGCCCTCGCGGCCTGGAACGGCTTCGCGATCGCGGCGTACGCCGATGCCGGGCGGCTGCTCGGCGAGGCCGAGTTCGTCGCCATCGGGGAGCGCGTCGCCGCCTTCGTGCGCGAGCACCTCACGCGCGATGACGGCACGCTGCTGCGCTCGTGGCGCGGCACGCCCGGCACCGCCGCGGGCTTCAGCGAGGACTACGGCGCCGTGGCCGACGGACTGCTGCGCCTGCACGCCGCCACCGGCGACCTCGACCACCTGCTCGAGGCGCGACGCCTCACCGAGGAGGCGCTGCGTCTGTTCCATGACGCGCCGCGCGGCGGCTTCTACCTCGCGCGCGGCGACGGCGAGCAGCTCGTGGCGCGCACCAAGAGCGTGGAGGACCAGCCCTCGTCGAGCGGCTCGTCGCTGATCTCCTCGTGCCTGCTCCGGCTCGGGCGCATCTACGGCGACTACGCGTGGGAGGAGACGGCGCTCCACAGCGTCAATGCCGTGCGCGCGGTGATGGAGCGCCACCCGAACGTGTTCGGCACGCTGCTCGGCGTCGTCCAGCAGGCCGCGACCACGCCCCGCGAGATCGCGATCGTCGGCGCACCTGATGATCCGCGCACGCTCGCGCTGCGCGCGGTCGTCGATCGCCGCTTCGCGCCGTGGGACATCGTCGTCGTCGGCGACCCGGCCGATCCGCGTTGCGCCGACGTGCCGCTGCTCGCCGGGCGCGCCCTCGTCGACGGCGCGCCGGCGGCCTACGTGTGCGAGCGCATGACCTGCCGCACACCGATCACCGATCCCGACGCGCTGCGCGCGGCGCTGGCGTAGCTCCGCGCGCATCCCGTCACGCCGCGGCGCTCGCCGGACACGCGCCGGTCGGCATCGTCAACGGCATGCCTACCATCCAGCGCGACGCCCTCCATGCCTTCGTCGATCGTCAGCTTCTGAAGATCGAGTCCACGCCGATTCCGCCCGAGCTGACCGGCCTCGGCGCCTCCGAGCGCCTGCAGCCCGATGAGGTCCAGGCGCTCTGGTTCGGTGCCGGCATCGCCAGCCAGATCGG
The DNA here is from genome assembly GCA_964588635.1 of uncultured Bifidobacterium sp. Classification (GTDB taxonomy): domain Bacteria; phylum Actinomycetota; class Thermoleophilia; order Gaiellales; family F1-60-MAGs149; genus F1-60-MAGs149. The sequence continues at coordinate 7,231 of CAZPQP010000059.1, read as the reverse complement.
CATGGTGCTGGCGCTGGAGCCCGGCACGTTCGTCGAGCCGTGGCCCGAGGCGGGGGACGATCAGGAGCCGCCGGCCGAGCCGGGCACGCCGGTCGAGCCGCAGCCCGAGATCGAGGAGCAGCCGCCCGCGGCGGCCTAGGACGCGTCCTTCGGCGGCAGGCGCGCTTCGAGCGCGGCGAAGCGTGCCTCCATCGCCGCGGTCATGTCGTCGAGCTTCGCGGCGAGCACGGCGTTGTCGATCTCGGCCTGCTCGGCGGCCTCCTCGAGCAGCTCCTCGACCTCCTCCTGCTCCCGGTTGATCACCAGCTTCACGAGCGTGCCCACGACGACCGCGAAGAAGGTGCCGCGGAGGATGCCGAGCACGATCGACAGGGCGATCGTCTCGTCGTGCGTCGGCTGCGGTCCCTTCGACCCGACCGTCACGGTGGTGAACGACCAGTACAGCGCATCGCCGAAGCCCGAGCCCTCGGTGCGCCAGAACGCGACGGTGGCCGTGAGCAGGATCAGCCCGCTGAACCCCAGCAGATAGGCGAGTGACTGGCGGCGCAGGAGCCAGCGGGCAAGAGGTCCCAGCCGCAGAGCACTGCTCAGCGCGACGACGCCGGGCAGGGGCGTGACCAGGTTGGCGGCCACGGCGAGGGGGCCGACGATGATGATCAGCGTCAGGAACTTGTGCGTGCGCAGGAAGTGCCAGCGATCCGGCGACACGCGCAGGAGCACGACCCACTGCGCGAGGAAGACGAACCACGGGCCGTCGGCGAGCACGTTCCCCAGCACGTCGAGCGCGAGATACTCGGCCCCCGCCACGCGGATGCACATGCCGACCAGCACGACGATCGAGGCGGCGATCATCGGCCGCGCGAACCGCTTCTCCCAGTATGCGAGGTTCTCCGCCGAGCGCTCCATACGGGCTATCCCAGCAGGTGGCGCAGCACGGCGATCGTGGTGTGGAGGCGGTTCTCCGCCTCGTCCCAGACGACCGACTGCGGACCGTCGATGACCTCGGCCGCGACCTCCTCGCCGCGATGCGCGGGGAGGCAGTGCATGAAGATCGCGCCCGAGGCGGCCTGCGCCATCAGCGCGGCGTCGACCTGGTAGCCGGCGAAGGCGGCGAACTTCTCGTCCTTCTGCGCCTCCTCGCCCATCGACACGAAGACGTCGGTGACGACCACGTCGGCGCCCGCGACGGCCTCGGCCGGGTCGCGCAATTCGGTCAGTGAGCCACCGTGCTCGGCGGCGATCAGTGCCGTCGCCGCCATCAGCTCCGGGTCGGCGTCGTAGCCGGCGGGCGACGCGATGCGGATGTGCATGCCGGCCAGTGCGGCGGCCTGCGCGAGCGAGTGGAAGACGTTGTTGCCGTCGCCGATCCACGCGATCGTCCTGCCCTGCAGCTCGCCGAGGTGCTCCTCGACTGTCATCAGATCGGCGAGCGCCTGCAGCGGGTGGTGCGCGTCGGTGAGCGCGTTGACCACCGGCACCGAGCCGTGCTCGGCGAGCGCCTCGACGTCTGCCTGCGCGAACGTGCGGATGACGATCGCGTCGCACATGCGCGAGACGACGCGCGCCGTGTCCTCGATCGTCTCGCTGCGGCCGAGCTGCAGCTCGTCGCCACGCGTGAAGATCGGATGGCCGCCGAGGCGCGTGACCGCCGTCTCCACGGAGAGGCGCGTGCGCGTCGAGGGCTTGGTGAAGTGCAGCAGCACCGTGCGGCCGGTCAGCAGACCGTGCACGGACGACGGATCGGCCTTGCAGGCGCGCGCGTCACGGATCAGCGCGTGGAGGGTGGCGGCGTCGAGGTCGCCGATGGTGAGCAGGTGCCGGGTCATCGAAGGCGGCAGGATAACCGCGCCCCGCGCTACTTGGGGTAGTACGACGGGATGTCGCTCAGGTCCGTCGAGGCATCGACCTCGATGCGCCAGCCGTTCGGGTGCTTCGTGTCCGCGCGGATGCCGTCCTCCGCGAGGCCGGCGTCGGCGAGCCACTCGTTGTTGCGCGTGGCCGGCGGCCAGGCGCCGCCGTGGCCCCAGTTGCCGACGCGGATCAGGAACGGGCGGGAGGGGTTGGCGGCGTGGATCGCGCGCGCCAGCGTCGGCATCTGCTCCTGCGGGCTGATCTCATCGTTGACGGACCAGTACAGGATCAGCGTCTGCTGCGAGTTGGCCAGGTTGGCGGCGACCGTCAGCGGGCTGCGTTCGGCGAAGCAGGCCGGGGCGAGGTACGGCGTGCCCTGGCACTCCTGGAAGAGCGCGCGCTGGCGAATCGTCGGGAGCTTCCAGAAGCGCTTGCTCATGTCGATCGGTGCGTCCATGGCGACGATCGTCTGCGCCATCGCCGGGTACCGCACGCCGAACAGCAGAGCCTCCTGGCCGCCCATCGAGCCGCCGGCGGCGACCTGTCGGTTCGTATCGATGCGCAGGCCGGGCAGGCGGGCGCGGAGGAACTGCACGATCTTCGCGTTGTCGGCGAGGTTCTCCGGCGAGCCGTACGAGTAGCCGCGGGCGTAGCGGCCGGTGCCGTCGATGCACGCCACGACGAAGCCGTACGTGCCGGGGGCGTTGCCGAACGTCTGGTTGCAGACGGCGCGGCCGCCGGCGCCGTGGAAGACGTGGACGAGCGGCAGGCGCTGCTTCTGGGGGTAGCGCGGGTACGAGGCGACGAGGCGCAGCGTCCGGCCGTTCCACGCCGTATACCAGGTGGTCGCGGTGATCGTGTCCTTGCCGGCGAGCTTGAACGTCGTGCGCTTGGGCGAGTCGGGAATCTGCGAGTTGTCCTCGAACGGACCGGCGTAGACGTAGTCGGGGATCGCGGCATCGGTGCCATCCCCGTCGTCTTCGTCAGCGGCGGACGCCGGTGCCGCGAGCGCGAGCGGGAGCAGCAGGAGAGCGGTGAGAACGAAGAATCGGCGCATGGCGGAACACAGGGACGGTTGACCCATCCTAGGTGCGGTTTCGCGGACGGGATCGTGATCCCTTGCACATCTGGACCCGGGTCCAGATGTGCAGCGAACGTGCAGATCTGGACCCGGGTCCAGATGCGCTAGCTGGCGCGGAAGCGGCGCAGGCGCAGCGAGTTGCCGAGCACGAACAGGCTCGAGCAGGCCATGGCGAGGCCCGACAGGATCGGGTTGAGGAAGCCGAGGGCGGCGAGCGGCAGCAGCACGACGTTGTACGCGAAGGCCCAGAAGAGGTTGCCGCGGATGGTGCGCATCGTCTGGCGGGCGAGGCGCACGGCATCCGCAGCCGAGCGCAGGTCCGGGCGCACGAGGGTGACGTCGGCCGCGGCGATGGCGGCGTCGGCTCCCGTGCCCATCGCGATGCCGAGGTCGGCGCGGGCCAGCGCAGGCGCGTCGTTGAGGCCGTCGCCGACGACGGCCACGGCGAGCCCCTCGCCCTGCAGGCGCGCGACCTCGTCGGCCTTGTCCTCGGGCAGCACATCGCTGATCACGCGGGTGATGCCGACCTTCGCGGCGACCACGGCGGCGGCTGCCGCCCCGTCGCCGGTCAGCAGGATCGGCTCGAGCCCGAGTGCGCGCAGCTCCTGCACGGCCTGGGCGCTGGTCGGACGGATCTGGTCGCTGGTGGAGAGGACGCCGCGGATCTTGCCGTCCCACGCGATGGCGGCGATGGCCCGGCCCTGCTCGGCCTCGGCGACGGCTGCCGCCACGAGCTCGGGTGCGGGGATCAGGCCCTCCGCCCGCAGCCGGTCGGGGCGACCGACGATCACACGGACGCCGTCGACCACGGCCTCGGCGCCGACGCCGGGTCGGGCTGCGAAGTCGCGGGCGGGAAGCGGTGCCTCGACCGCCTGTGCGATCGCGCGGCCGACCGGGTGCTCGGATCCCGCCTCGACCGCGGCGGCCAGCGCCAGCACGCGCTTCGGGTCCTCACCCGCCAGCACGTGCACGGCGGCGAGCGCCATGCGGCCCTCGGTGACGGTGCCGGTCTTGTCGAGCACGATCGCGGAGACCTTCTCCGCGCGCTCGAGGGACGGCGCGCCGCGGAGCAGGATGCCCAGCTGGGCGCCGCGGCCGGTGGCGACGAGCAGCGCTGCGGGCACGGCCAGACCGAGCGCGCAGGGGCAGGCGACGACGAGGACGGCGACGGCAGGCGCGATGGCTTCCGCGATCGCCGCGCCGGTCAGGAGCCAGCCGAGGAAGGTGACAACCGCGAGCACGAGCACGATCGGCACGAAGACGCCGGCGATGCGGTCGGCCAGGCGCTGGGCGCCCGCCTTCTCCGTCTGCGCCTGCTCGACGAGCCGCGTGATCCGCGCTGCGGTGGAGTCGGCGCCGACGCGCTCGGTGCGCAGCGTCAGGACGCCGGTGGTGTTGAGCGCGCCTCCGGCGACCTCATCGCCGGGGTCCACGTCGACGGGCACGCTCTCGCCGGTCAGCAGCGAGCGGTCGATCGAGGAGGTGCCGGCGACGACGATGGCGTCGACCGGGATGCGCTCGCCCGGACGCACGATGACCTCGTCGCCGACGACGAGCGAGGCGACGGGCACGACGACCTCGCCATCTGCGTGCACGAGCGTGGCGTTGGGCGAGCTCAGCTCGGCGAGGGCGCGGACGGCGTCACCGGCCCGGCGGCGGGCGCGCAGCTCGAGCACGCGACCGGCCAGGAGCAGGGCGGTGACGACAGCGGCGACCTCGAAGGTGAGGGCGCCGGTGGAGCCACGCGCGGTCAGCGACAGGTGCATGGGCATCGAGGCCGCGTCGGTCAGCAGCAGGGCGGCGACGCTGGAGAGGTAGGCGGTCAGCACGCCGAGCGAGATCAGCGTGTCCATCGACGCGCTTCGGTGGCGCAGGGCCAGATAGGCGGAGCGGTGGAACGGCCACGCGGACCACAGCGCGACGGGCGTGGCGAGGATGCCGGCCACCCAGCCCCAGCCGTGGAACTGCAGCCCGGGGATCATCGACAGCGCGAGCACGGGGATCGACAGGACGACTGCCACGAGCATGCGGTTGACGAGCGGATCGCGACCGTGCGCGCGCGGCGCGGCATCAGTGAGCGGGGTGGCTGCGTACCCGGCCTCGGCGATCGCACGCACGAGCTGCGGCACGGTGGCGACGGCGGGGTCGAAGTCGACCGCGGCGCGCTCGGTGGCGAGGTTGACGGACGCGGCGTCGACGCCGGGCACGGCGGCGAGTGCGCCCTCCGCGCGGCTCACGCACGAGGCGCAGTGCAGGCCGTCGAGGGCCAGGTCGATGTGCTCGCTGGGGGTGAGGGTGGGGGACATCGCCCTCTGAGTATACATACCCCCGGGGGGTACTATAGAATCCGTCGCATGGACCATCCCGAAGCCTCTGGCGGCTACGCCGCGACCAAGGACGAGCTGCTCAAGCGCCTCTCGCGCGCCGAGGGGCAGGTGCGCGGCGTCGCGCGCATGATCGAGGAGGATCGCTACTGCATGGACGTCCTCACGCAGATCTCCGCCGCGCGTGCCGCGCTCGATCGCGTGGCGCTCGGCGTGCTCGACGAGCACGTGCGCCACTGCGTGGTCGGCGGCCACGGCCCTGGTACCGAGGAGGAGCGCATCGACGAGCTGATGGCTGCGGTCGGACGCCTCGCCGGGCGTCGCGCATGAGCGCGACGCCGGTGCGGCGCACGGGCGCCGAGTACGTCGAGGTGGGGGCGGCACTGCTGG
>CAZPQP010000059.1:0-1485 GCA_964588635.1 uncultured Bifidobacterium sp. | reverse complement strand
CAGCGACGCCGGCGCGGAGCGGTGCTGCACCAGATCGCGATTCCCGTCACCACGCCGCCCGCCGCAGTCGCCGACCACCTCGTCGACGGTGCGTCGCTGGCCCCGTGGCTCGCGGCGACGGCGATGCTCGCGGGCGCCGCAGGCTGCGGGTCGGCCACGCCCGATGGGGTCTGGGACGTGCTGCGCGCCCCGCTCGCCGCACTCGTCGCCTGACTCCAGCGCACAGTGGTTAACAGAGGGGTCAGACCCCTCTGTTAACCGGACGCGGTGGTTACCAGAGGGGTCTGACCCCTCTGTTAACCAGACGCCCTGCTGACCAGAGGAGCCTGACCCCTCTGGTACCTCAGCTCTTGAACGACTCCCTGGCGTCTGCGGCCTTCTGGCGCAGACGGGCACGGGCGGCGTCGGTCGCCGGATCGGACCCGGGCACGCCCTCGACGATCAGGTCGGCGACAACCGGCGTCGCGACGGGGGCCACGGGCTCCTCGGGCTGTGCCTCGAGGCTGCTGACCTTCTCGCGCAGTTCCTCGCGCAGCGCGGCGTTGGCCTCTTCGTCGACGGGCGCCTCGGGATCGCCGAAGGTGGCGTCGTCGGGGACGGCGTAGTCGCTCTCGAACGCCTCGGCGAACGTGTCCTCGGCCGCGTGGCCTCCGCGCAGCCGGCGCCAGGCGCGCGGCGCGGACGCCACGCCGGCGGCCACGACCAGGGCTGCGGCTGCCGCTGCGCCGCCGATCAGCTTCGCGTTTCGCATGGGCGCAGCGTAGCGCTCGGTGCGGTGTCCGTCGCCCCGCTGCCGGACCGGTGCTATCTTCTCCCGCGCGGCTTTCCGCCGTGCGTCGCCGTGGCGATGCGTGACCCACACGAAGGACCTGTCTGCAAGTGACCGCCTACGAATTCATGCTGATCCTCGATCCCGAAGTGGACGAGGCGCGCCAGGAAGAGGTTGTCCATCGCGTGCGCGACATCATCCTCGGTGGCGGCGGCTCGTGGGACGCCATCGACCCGTGGGGTCGTCGCAAGCTCGCGTTCCCGATCAAGAAGCGCGAAGAGGGCGATTACTGGGTGATCCGCTTCACCGCGGACGCCTCCTCGCTGGCCGAGGCCGAGCGCGTCCTCTCGATCACCGACGAGGTTCTGCGCCATAAGGCCGTACACCAGGCGCGTCCCGCGCGGAAGGCGGAGGCTGCGGCCGGATCCTGAGTCCGATCTGGCTGTTGCGTGCGCGAGTCCGTAGGCTCCGCGTAACGCGACACCGGTGACGATCGACTCCCGGATACCCGCCCGCAGAAAGGTCACCCACCATGGCGAACATCAATCGAGTCATCCTCGTCGGCAATCTGACCCGCGACCCCGAGCTCCGCTCGACCGGTAGCGGCCTGTCGGTCTGCACGATCCGCATCGCCGTCAACAATCGCCGCAAGAAGGGCGATACGGGCGAGTGGGTCGAGGAGCCGAACTACTTCAACGTCACCACCTTCGGCGCGC
>CAZPQP010000058.1:0-10897 GCA_964588635.1 uncultured Bifidobacterium sp. | reverse complement strand
CCGAGCGGTACGGCGTCGCCAGCCTGGTCCATCGCGTCGAGGTAGCCGCGCATGGTGGCGACGGGCTTCTCGTAGACGTGGCCGCGGGCGGTGATCAGCGGTCGGTGGCTGACGCCGAGGCCGAGGATGAAGCGGTCGCCGGAGGCGTCGGCCAGCGTGCGCGCCGCCTGCACGGAGGCGCGCGCGTCGCGGGACCAGATGCTGGCGATGCCGGTGGCGACGTGCAGGCGCTCCGTCGCGGCGAGCAGCGTCGCCGCGTTGGCGTAGGCCTCATGGCTGTCGAGCGTCTCCGGGTACCAGAGGCAGCCGTATCCCGTGGCCTCGATCGCCCTCGCTGCCTCGCGCATGGCGGCGGCGGGGGCGTAGGCGAACCCGAACGACCAGGCGCCCCAGGGGCCGATCGCGCTGCGGATCCGTGTGCGATCGCTGGAGAGATCTGCGGCCATCGAGAGCGGGTAGGGAGAATCGAACTCCCGTATTCAGCTTGGAAGGCTGCTGCTCTACCATTGAGCTATACCCGCGCGCCGGCGGAAACGCCGTGCTGGAGCCGAAGTGTACGCGGGTGGAGGTGGTGCACACGTCACCAGATCGATCTATGTGCATCATTTAGTTTCGAATTACTTGTATTCGAAACTAAATGATGTATAAATAGACCTACCGACAGGCTGAAAGGCACAAACCTCATGGCACTCGTCCGACCCACCGACACCGATGAAGCGCTCGTCGCCCGCACCGCCAAGGGCGACATGGATGCCTATTCCGAGCTCTACAAGCGCTACCACGCCGTGGTCCGCGCCTACGCGCGCCGCCGCACCGGCGACATGGATCGTGCCGACGAGCTGACGCAGGAGATCTTCCTCGACGCCTGGCGCAGTGCCGACCGCTACGACCCCAAGGTCGCGCCCGTCGCCGCCTGGCTGCGCACGATCACCGCACGCCGCGCCGTCGACTGGACGCGCCGCGCCGCCGTGCGCCCGCCGCTGGCCCAGCACGAGGGTCGCGAGATCGTCGAGGACTCCCTCGACAACGAGCTCGTCGACCGCATCGACTTCACGGACGCGCTGAAGGAGCTGCCCGAGGCCCAGCGCGAGACGCTCGCGCTCGCCTTCTACGGCGACCTCACGTATCCCGAGATCGCGGAGCGCACGAACACCCCGCTCGGCACGGTCAAGAGCCGCGCCCTGCTCGGCATGCGCCGCCTCGCCACGAGCTCGGTTGCCATGGACGCGCGACCGAACATGGCACAGTAGGGCTATGACTGACGGACCGATCCTCATCACCGGTGCGACCGGCTTCATCGGTGGCCGCCTCGCGCGCCGCCTCACCAGTGCGGGGCTGCCCGTCCGCGCGATGGCGCGCCGTGCCGACGCCACGGTGGCTCCCGGAGCCGAACTGGTCGTGGGCGATCTCTCCGACCGCGCATCGCTCGACCGCGCCTGCGAGGGCGTATCGGCGGTCATCTCCTGTGCCGCGATCACCGGCGAGAAGAAGGCGCCGCCCGGCGGCTACGACTACATCAACGCCGATGGCATCACCGCGCTGGCTGAAGCGGCAACGGCCGCGGGTGCCGGCCGCATCATCCACTTCGGCGGCATCGACAACGGCGGCTCCAAGCCGGGCCCGTACCTGGCTGGCCGTCGTCGTGGCGAAGAGGGCCTCAAGGCCGCGGGTGTCCCGTGGACGATCCTCCAGCCTTCCGTGCAGTTCGGTCCGCACGCGCCGTTCATCAAGGCCATGTCCGGGCTCGTCAAGGGTCCGATCGCCCCGGTCGCGGGCAACGGCAAGACGAAGATCCAGATGATCCACGTCGATGACGTCTGCCGCGCGGCCCAAGACTGCCTGACGGGTGATGGGCGCCTCGGGCGCTACATCGAGCTCGGCGGCACCGAGGCGCTGGAGCTGAATGACATCCTCGACATCATCGGTCGCGCCATGGGCAAGTCCAAGGTGCGCAAGCTCCACGCGCCGATGCCGATCGTGAAGCTGCAGGCCACGTTGATGCAGGTGCTGCCGAATCCGCCCGTCACGCCGGCAGCGGTGGAGCTCCTCGAGCGCGACAACGTCGCGGCGAGCCTCACCGGCGTCGAGCAGGAGTTCGGCTTCATCCCGGTCGGCTTCGCCGCGCACGTCGCCTCGCACGGCCTCGAGCTCTAGATCGCGGATACTCCGGGCGTGGACCTCGTCCTCGCATCGACCTCGCCGCAGCGCAGTGCGATCCTGACGGCGCTCGGCGTGCCGTTCTGCATCGAGGCGCCTGACTACGACGAGGTGCCGATTCCGGGTGCGCCGGAGGAGGTCGTGCAGGAGCGGGCGCTCGGCAAAGCGCGCTCCGTCGCCGCTCGCATAGCCGCGCGGCCAGTGCTCGGCGTGGACACCGAGGTGGTCGTCGAGGATGGGGAGGTGCTGGGCCAGCCCGCCGACGCGGACGCGGCCCGTGCGATGCTCGCGCACCTCGCCGGCCGGGAGCATCGTGTCCTGTCGGGCATCGCCCTGCTGGGCGAGCGCGAGCAGGTCGCCGTCGCGGAGACGCGTGTGCGCCTCGTGGCGCTCGACGACGCGGAACTCGACGCGTACGTGGCGCGCGGCGAGTGGCGGGGGCGTGCCGGGGGCTACGCCATCCAGGAGACCGGTGCGGCGCTCGTGCACTCGATCATCGGCGACTACGCCAACGTCGTCGGCCTCCCGGTCGCGCTGCTCGGCGAGCTCCTCGCGGGCGAGGGCATCAGCCTCGTGCGCGCGGGAGGGAATGCCGATTCCGCGTAGAATCCAGGGTCTGAAGCGGCAGCACCTGCCGCAAGGGAGCTCCCAATCGGCATCAGGAACTGGACCTTCGGCTTCGGCAGCCGCGATATGGCTGTCGACCTCGGCACGGCGAACACGCTCGTCTACGTCCGCGGGCGCGGCATCGTGCTGTCCGAGCCGTCCGTGGTCGCGCTCGACCAGATGACGCGCACCGTGCTGGCCGTCGGCATCGAGGCCAAGCGCATGCTCGGCCGCACGCCAGCGTCGATCACCGCCATCCGCCCGCTCAAGGACGGCGTCATCGCCGACTTCGAGGTGACGGAGGAGATGCTGCGCCACTTCATCCAGAAGGTGCACCAGAATCGCTGGGCGCACCCGCGCGTCGTCGTCTGCGTCCCGTCGGGCGTCACGGGCGTGGAGAAGCGCGCGGTGGAGGAGGCGGCGCTGTCCGCCGGCGCCCGCGTCGCGTATCTGATCGAGGAGCCGATGGCCGCGGCGATCGGCGCAGGCCTGCCCGTCTCGGAGCCGAGCGGCAACATGATCGTGGACATCGGCGGCGGCACCACCGAGGTCGCCGTCATCTCGCTCGGCGGCATTGTCGTGGCGCAGTCGATCCGCGTGGGCGGCGACGAGCTCGACGACGCCATCGTCAAGTACGTCCAGCGCGCGCACAAGCTGCTGGTCGGCACCCAGACGGCGGAGCAGGTGAAGATCGAGATCGGCAGCGCGTATCCGCGCGCCGACGAGGAGGCGTCGTGCGAGGTGCGCGGACGCGACCTCGTGACAGGACTGCCGAAGACGGTCCTGCTGACCGCCGCCGAGGTGCGCAGCGCCTTGGAGGAGCCCCTGATCGAGATCATCGGCGCGATCAAGTCGACGCTCGATCAGACGCCGCCGGAGCTCGCCGCGGACATCATGGACAAGGGCATCGTCCTGGCCGGCGGCGGTGCTCTGCTGACTCGCCTCGACGAGCGCATCCGCGCCGAGACCCAGATGCCGGTCCAGATCGCGGAGTCGCCGCTGACGTGCGTGGCCGTCGGCTCGGGTCGCTCGCTCGACGAGTTCGAGGTGCTCCAGCGCATGCACATGAACCAGCGCAGTCGCGGCAAGCGCCGTCGCTAGAGGCGCTGGCCTGGCGTCTGCCGGGCCTGTGCGAGACTCCAGCCGCATGCAGTACTCCACCGCACCGACCCCGAACGAGCCCGAGACGCGGCCGCTCGCCGCGGGCATCGTGGGCGCCTCCGGCTACGCCGGGCAGGAGCTGATCCGCATCCTCGAGGCGCATCCGTCGATCCGGCCCGCGGTGCTGCAGGCGCGCAGCGAGGGGTTCGACGACATCAGCGCCGAGGGGCTGAAGGGCTGCGACGTGGTGTTCCTCGCGCTGCCGCACGGCGAGTCGCGCGAGCTGGGGGAGCAGTTGCTCGAGCTCGGCACCCAGGTGGTCGATCTCGGGTCCGACTTCCGGGTTGGCGGCTGGACGTACGGCCTGCCGGAGCTGCATCGCGAGGACGTGCGCGTGGCGCGCGCCGTTGCGAACCCCGGATGCTATGCGACCGCGGCGATCCTCGGCGTGGCGCCGCTGGCGGCGGCGGGCCTGATCGACGGCCCCGTGCACCTCGATGGCAAGTCGGGTGTGACCGGCGCGGGGCGCACGCCGACCGAGAAGACGCACCTGCCGGAGATCTACAACGGCGTCACGCCGTACTCCGTGACCGGGCATCGGCATCTCGGCGAGATCGAGCAGGAGCTCGGCGCGCTCGCCGGTGCGCCGCAGCCCGCGACGTTCGTGCCGCATCTGCTGCCGTCGAGCCGTGGTCTCCTGGTGACGGCGCACGTGCGTCTCGTGAGCCCGCTCGACCAGGCCGATCTCGACGACCTGTACCGCGAGCGCTACGCCGACGAGCCCTTCGTCCGCCTTGGCGGCATCCCGGCACCGCAGAAGCTGGCCGGCTCCAACGTCTGCTGGATCAACGGCTGGGTCGACGAGCGCACCGGGACCGTCCTCATCGCCTCTGCGATCGACAACCTCGTCAAGGGCGCCGCCGGGCAGGCCGTTCAGAACGCCAACATCATGCTCGGGGTCGATGAGAGCGCCGGACTGACGGCGCGGGGCCTGTGGCCGTAGGCGTCCTGCACCCGCGCGGCTTCACCGCCGCGGGCGTGAGGGCAGGCATCAAGGCCTCCGGGCGTCCGGACGTGGCGATCATCGCCGCCGAGCGGGCCGTGCCGGCCGCCGCGGTCTTCACCCGCAGCGCGACCGCCGCACCGCCGGTCGTGATCTCGCGTGCGCACATCAGCAGCGGCGCAGCGCGGGCGATCGTCGTGCAGAGCGGCAACGCCAATGCGGCCACAGGAGCGCGGGGCCTGCGCGACGCCGAGCGCATGGTCGCGCTCACGGCCGCGGGGCTGGGCTGCGCTGCTGCGGAGGTGCTGGTCGCCTCGACCGGGGTGATCGGCGTGCCGCTTCCGATGGACAAGGTCGAGGCCGGTATCGGCGCCGCGCTCGTGGCGCTCTCGCCGGACGGGGGTGACGACGCCGCGCTGGCCATCACCACGACGGATGCCGCACCGAAACTGGCACAGGAGACGGTGCAGACCGGGTTGGGTGAGATCCGCGTCGGCGGCATCGCCAAGGGCGCGGGCATGATCCGCCCGGACCTCGGCACGATGATCAGCGTCATCACGACCGATGCGCCGCTGTCGTCCGCGCAGGCCGACGCGCTGCTGCGCGGAGCGGTCGACGCGACCTTCAACTGCATCACCGTCGATGGCTGCACCTCGACGTCGGACACCGTGGCGCTCCTGGCCAGCGGGGCGGTGGAGGGCACGCTGGACGCCCCCGGACTCGAGGCCGTCGCCGCAGCCGTCTACGCGGTCTGCGAGGACCTCGCGCTGCAGATCGTCCGCGACGGCGAGGGTGCGCACCGCATCGCGCGTTGGGAGATCGTCGGGGCAGAGAGCGATCGTGCGGCGAAGACGATCGCCTACGCGGTCGGCGAGGCGCAGCTCGTGCGCTGCGCGCTCAACGGCGGCGATCCGAACTGGGGGCGCATCATCGCCGCACTCGGCGTGGCCGGTGAGCGTGTCGACGCCGATCGCATCGAGATCTCGATCGGCGGGCACGTCCTGTGCCGTGACGGCGCGGCCGTCGACGGCGTCGATCAGGCTGCGGTCGATGCTGCTGCCGCCGAGCCCACCGTGGAGATCCGCATCGACCTCGGCCTCGGCGACGGCAGCGCGACGATCTGGGCCTCCGATCTCTCCAAGCTCTACGTGGAGCTGAACGCGGAGTACACGACGTGAGTGGCGCGCTCGTCGCGAAGCTCGGCGGCAACGCGCTGGCGCTGCTGCCGGACGCGCTGGCCGCGGCCGACGGTCGTCCGCTGGTGCTCGTGCATGGCGGTGGCGCGCAGATCACAGCGCTGATGGAGACGCGCGGCATCGTCTCGCGCTGGGTCGACGGCCGTCGCTTCACCGACCTGCCGACGCTCGCGTGCGCTCGGGTGGCACTGGCCGACGTCTCCGACGCGCTCGTCGGCGAGCTCCGGGAGCTGGGGCGCGAGGCACAGCCGTTCCGGACCGGCGAGCTGCTCGCCTGCACACGTCGCGTGGATCTCGGCCTCGTCGGCGAGCCCGCATCCGTCGAGTGCGACCCGATCCGCGCCGCGTGGAATGCCGATCGGATCCCGCTGATCGCCCCGATCGGCCGCGACGGCGATTCGCCGCGCCTCCTCAACGTCAACGCCGATGATGTCGCCTCTGCGGTCGCCGTCGCCCTCCAGGCGGACGAGCTCGCCTTCCTGTCGGATGTCCCCGGCGTGCTCGACGACGCGGGCGCGGTGCTCGCGACGATCTCGGCGGCCGCGCCGCCGACGGTCAGCGGCGGCATGCTGCCCAAGCTCGAGGCCTGCAGTGCTGCCCTTGCCGGTGGCGTCCGGCGGGTCCGCATCGGCGCCGGCACCGAGGTACGGCCATGAGCATCGCCGAACGCGGCACCGCCGTGATGATGACGAACTACCCGCCGCGGCCGCTCACGCTGGTGCGCGGCGAGGGCTGCTGGGTCTGGGACGACGCCGGCAACCGCTACCTCGATCTGGTCGCGGGCATCGCGGTCGTGACGCTCGGGCACGGCCATCCGGCCCCGGCTCGCGCGCTCGCGGAGCAGGCCGCCGTGCTCGGGCACGTCTCGAACCTGTTCTGGAGCGAACCCGCCATCGCCCTGGCCGAGCGCCTGTGCGCGCTCAGCGGGATGGAGCGCGCGTTCTTCTGCAACTCCGGCGCCGAGGCCAACGAGGCCGCGATCAAGCTGGCACGTCGTCACGGGCGCGAGGTGGGAGGCGCGGAGAAGCACGGGATCGTGAGCCTCGAGGGCGCGTTCCACGGCCGTACGATGGGTGCGCTCGCCGCGACGTGGGGCGAGGCCAAGAAGGCCCCGTTCGAGCCGCTGCCGGCTGGCTTCGTGCACGTGCCGCGCGACGACCACGCGGCCCTGCGCGCTGCCGTCGGACCGCAGACGGCCGGCGTGCTGATCGAGCCGATCCAGGGCGAGGGCGGCGTGAACGTGATCGCCGATGACTACCTCGCGCTGGCGCGGGAGCTCTGCGACGAGCACGGCGCCCTGCTGCTCTTCGACGAGGTGCAGACGGGCATCGGCCGCACGGGTGCGTGGTTCTCGTTCCAGCGCTCCGGTGTCCAGCCCGATGCGATCTCGCTCGCCAAGGGCCTCGCGTGCGGCCTGCCGATCGGCGCGGTGCTGTCGCGCGACCTCGCCACCGGCTTCCGGCCCGGCGATCACGGCACGACGTACGGCGGCTCGCCGGCGATCGCCGCAGGCGCTCTCGCCACCATTGACGCCGTCGAGGCCGAGGACCTGATCGGCAACGCCCAGCGGATGGGCCGCCGCCTGATCGACGGCATGCTCGCCGTACCGGGCGTGACCGCCGTGCGCGGCGCCGGGCTGATGGTGGCCGTCGAGCTCGCCGCGGGCGACGCCGCCGGCGTGGCCGCGGCGCTGCGGGAGCGGGGCGTGCTCGTCAACGCGGTGACGGAGTCGGCGCTGCGTCTGATCCCGCCGCTGGTGATCGACGCGCAGCAGATCGACCTCGCCGTGGACGCTCTGCGCGGCGTGCTCGCCGGCCGCACCTGACGCCGCTTGCGCCCGTCGTGCAGGTAGCCGACACTGAGGCCATGACCCAGCGACCGCTCTTCGACTATCTCTCGACCTTCGGCCTCGGCTACTTCTTCGGTCTCGGCGCCCTGGCGCTCCTGCACTACCTCACGACCTGGCCCGCCGAGTACCAGGACGCCGCACTGCTGGCCATCCTCAGCGGCGCCGGTGCGCTCGGTGCCCGCCTGTACAACCGGCGAGTCGTGCGGCCGGGCGACGGGGAGTAGACGTGCGCCTGCACGGCATTCACCACGTCACGGCGATCACCGCCGACGGACCCCGCAACGCGGAGTTCTACGGTGGGGTGCTCGGTCTGCGGCTCGTCAAGAAGACCGTCAACTTCGACGATCCGGGTGCGTACCACCTGTACTACGGGAACCGCACGGGCGAGCCGGGCACGGCGCTGACGTTCTTCGAGTACCCCGGCGCCCGTCTGGGCCGCGCCGGGGAGGGCATGGTCACACGCATCGACTGGAGCGTGCCGAGCGAGGAGGCGCTCGACTGGTGGGAGCGTCACCTCACCGGCCGCGCCACGACCGAGCGGGGGCACGCGCATCTCGACGTGTGGGATCACGAGGGGCTCCTGACGCGGCTCATGGCCGTCCCGGAGAGCAGCGGCCTGCCGCACGCGGAGGCGCCGCACGTGCCGGCGGCGGTCGCCCTGCGACGCATCATCGGCGTGCAGGCGCACGCCCGCGACCCGGAGCGCAGCGCCGCCGTGCTGGAGGCGCTCGGATTCGAGCGCGACGCCGGCATCTGGTGGACGGAGGAGGCCGGTCGCGGTGCTGCCTACGAGCTGGTCCATGCGGACGGCGAGGCCTCCACCGGCGGTGCGGGCACCACGCATCATGTCGCGTGGGCGAGCACGGACGACGACCACGTGCACTGGCTTGGACGCGCCGCCGAGGCGGGGGTGCAGGCCACGCCGATCGTGGACCGCGACTACTTCCGCTCGATCTACTTCCGCGAGCCATCCGGGGTGCTGTTCGAACTCGCCACGGACGGACCGGGCTTCGACGTCGATGAGCCGCTTGAGACGCTGGGGCAGTCGCTGCGCCTGCCGCGTCAGCACGAGCACCTGCGCCCGCTCCTGGAGGAGCGTCTGGCGCCCATTCCCGACCCCTGGGCGCCCTACCGATGACCGGTCTCGTGGAGCGCATCCGGCCCTCGCGCGGCGAGCCGGAGGGGGCGCTGGTCCTCTTCCACGGGCGCGGTGCCGACGAGCACGACCTGCTGCCGATCATCGAGGTCCTCGATCCCGAGCAGCGCCTCGTGGGCGTCACCCCGCGCGCGCCGCTCGACCTCGGCACGGGCGGCTGGCACTGGTACGTCGTGCCGCGTGTCGGCTACCCGGACGAGCCGACGTTCATGGCGTCCGTCGAGCTGCTCGACGACTGGCTCGACGGTCTGCCCGATCGCATCGGCGTCCCGGAGGAGCGGATCGTGCTGGGCGGTTTCTCCCAGGGCTGCGTGATGGCCTACGCGATGGCGCTCGCCGCCAACCGCACGCCGCCCGCTGCGCTGCTGGCCATGGTCGGATTCGTCCCGCACGTCGCACAGCACCCGCTGGATCTCGTCTCCGCCGATCGTCCGCCGGTCACGATCGTGCACGGCAGCATCGACCCGGTGATCGACGTGTCCTTCGGGCGGGCAGCCCGCGACGAGCTGCTGGCCGCGGGCATGGATGTCACCTACCGCGAGACGCCCGTGACGCACACGATCGACGCCGCCTGGCTGCCGGACCTCCGGCACCAGATCGGCATGGCACTGCGGATCGACTGACTAGCTCACGGTCGCCGCGGTCCACGACAGCGGCACGATGTCCTGCAGCGCCGTGGTCAACTGGACCGCGGTCGTCGTGACGGTGACGGCGCGACCGACCGATGCGGTCGCGAACAGTGCGGGATCCGCCCGGAGGGCGATCGTGCCGGCGCGGGAAAGTCGCGTGCCGTCGGAGGAGGAGATGCCCGTGGGGCGGATGATCAGCCGCCCCTCGCCGCCGACCGTGGCCGTCCAGGCGACGACGCCCTTGATCGTCAGCGAGACCAGCGGCGTGGCCGTGTTGACGCTGGCCGGATTCGCCGGGTCGAGCTGGACGATCGTGGCCGTCTGCAGGTACGCGTAGGGGGACGAGACCTCCACGCCGCGGTGGAGCTCGAAGTGCAGGTGGCACGGACCGCCGGAGGCGTCACCCGTGTCGCCGACGTACGAGATGATCTGGCCGGCCTTGACGCGCGAGCCGTCCTTAAGCCCCTTCGCCATCGCGCTGCGGGCACCGTCGCGACCGTCCATGTGGATGTAGCGGTACCAGCTGCTCTTGCCCTTCAGGGTGACCATCCAGCCCGAGCGGGAGCCCCAATCGAGCGTGACCGTGCCGGGGACCACCGCGATCACGGGCGTACCGCAGGGCGCGAGGAGGTCGTTGCCCTCGTGCGAGCCCCCGGCACGAGCATCGCCGAAGTCATCGGTGTAGTGAGCGCCGCCGACCACCGGGAAGAGCGTGAACGGCGGAGCCGGGGCGGCCAGCGCTGTCGCGGGGGCCAGGAGCACCAGGCTCGTGATGATCAGCAGGAGGATCCGCATACGTCTGACGGGGCAGAGGGACCGCCGGTTCCGAAGGCTACACCGACTCCAGCGGCGCAGGGGTCGTGACGCAAACTCGCAATGCGACCGTGACATTGCCACACATGCCACGCATCCGCTCGCGGAACGCGGTATCGTGCCGGCAATGCAGTTCGCACGCGATAGGGACACCGCGTACGGTCACCCGCTTCGCTGAGCCATGACGAGCAGCCTTCGCCGCACACCGCTGTACGACCGGCACGAGGAACTGGGCGCTCGCATGGTCGAGTTCGGCGGCTGGGAGATGCCCGTCTACTACGTGGGCATCAACGAGGAGCATCGTGCCGTCCGTGCCCGCGCCGGCATCTTCGACGTCTCGCACATGGGCCAGCTCGAGGTGACGGGCTCCGGGGCGGAGAACCTCCT
>CAZPQP010000057.1:6196-10964 GCA_964588635.1 uncultured Bifidobacterium sp. | reverse complement strand
CCGGCGGTGCGCACGGCGTCGCGCGTGAGCAGGCGCGCCGCACCCGGCACCTGCCCACCGGTGAAGCCCCCGACGATGTCCACCCCCAGGCGATCGGCGCGATCGAGCAGGCGCTCGGCCTCGACCGTGAACGGATCGGCGAACACCGCCAGCGTATCGGCGTCGTCCGGCACCTCCTCCGGATGGTCGAGCTCCACGACGGCCGCCGCTCCCTCCGGCAGCACGGCCGCCAGCAGGCTGATCGCCGGTTGCCGCTCCGTCTCCTCGCGGACGCCGATCACGCCGCCGGGGATCACGGCCCCGGCCACGGCTGCTGCGGGAAAGCGGCGTACCACCGCCCGCCGCACGGCGTCGGCCTCGTCGCGGAAGTGGTCGGATGCCGCCACGATCACGAGCGAGGGCACGAGGCCGCGCAACTCGAGCTCGATGTGGTCGGCTGCCACATCGACGGCGATATCGGCATCGGCGTGGTGCGCGAGGTGGGAGGCGTAGCGGTGCACAGACCGAAGCATGACCGCTCCGCCGCAGCGGCGCGAGCCGGAGCGCACTAGGCTTCGTGCCTGACCTCCGACCGAAAGGCGCACCCGTGGCGACCAAGGCCAACATGGAGACGAGCAAGGGCACGATCGTGCTGGAGCTCTTCCCCGATGACGCTCCCAAGACCGTTGAGAACTTCGTCAAGCTGTCGAACGACGGCTACTACGACGGCCTGATCTTCCATCGCGTCATCCCCGACTTCATGATCCAGGGCGGCTGCCCCCAGGGCACCGGCACCGGCGGCCCGGGCTACACGTTCGAGGACGAGCAGAACCAGCACAACGTCGATCGCGGCAAGCTCGCGATGGCCAACGCCGGCCCGAACACCAACGGCTCGCAGTTCTTCATCGTCACGGCCGAGGACTGCGGCTGGCTGAAGGGCAAGCACACGGTCTTCGGCAACGTGATCGAGGGCATGGACGTCGTCGACGCCATCTCCGCCGCCGATCGCGACGGTCGCGACATGCCGACCGAGCCGATCACCATGACGGTCACGATCGTCGAGGACTAGTCCTCTTCTGCGGACGCCGCGGGTCGTCTCGGGCACTGCGCCCGGGACGACCCCGCTCTGCACTCACCAGCCCGCGATGCCGAGCACCTCGCGGGCGATCTGCTCCGGCGTCTGGCCGTCGAACTCGATGACGGCGTCCGGACGGAGGTCCCGCTCGATCAGGTCGAAGGCGTCGAGCAGCGCGAGATGCTCCGCCAGCTCCGTGCCGCTGTCGCGCTGGCGGATCCGGTCGCGCAGCACCTCGCTGTCGCCGACGAGCTCCACCACCGTGGTCTCGCATCCGTGCAGTGCATTGCGCACGCACTGCACCTCCGCCGCGTCATGGAGCATGCGCGCGACCGCCACGTGGTGGATGCCGACCTCGTGGAAGTTCCGCCAGACGTCGGCGAGGTTGCGCACCAGGAGCTCATGATGGGAGACGCCGCTCTGCTCCGGTGGCGTCGCCCACGCCAGCCAATCGAGATCGATGATCGCGTTGGGCACGCCGCGCTGGTCGAGGATCGCCTCGAGCTCGTGGAGCGTGGTCGTCTTGCCGGCGCCGACCGGTCCGACCAGGAGGATTGCGCGTGCCATGCCGGGAGCCTAACGCCGTCGACCGGTGGTTTCGCGACAACGGGTACAATCCCGTACGCAGATCAGGGGGCCGCCGGGTCTCCTCGGAGACCGGGAGGAACGTCCGGACACCACAGAGCAGCGTGCCAGGTAACGCCTGGGCGGGGAAACCCGACGGCAGAGCGCCACAGAGAACAGACCGCCCGACCTCGGTCGGGTAAGGGTGAAACGGTGCGGTAAGAGCGCACCAGCGGCATCGGCAACGATGCCGGCTCGGCAAGCCCCACGCGGTGCAACGCCAAACAGGGACGATGAGGCTGCTCGCCGAGTCCCGGGTAGGCGGCTCGAGCGGCCTGGCGACAGGTCGCCTAGATAGATGACCCCCCTCGACAGAATCCGGCGTATCGATCTGCTTCCTCGACGCCCCCGCCGCAAGGCGGGGGCGTCGGCCTTTGGCGGGGAGGACATGACAACCGCGCGGATGTGGTGTCCTCCCCTGTCGCGCGCGATCAACTGCCCACACCCCGCGGGGGAGGACACCACATCCGCGCGGTTGTCATGTCCTCCCCGGATCGCCAGCAGCCCCGGATCGCGCTCGTCCGGTAGACCCAGCACGCGCGATAGCCTTCGCACATGATCGCCTCCGTCTCCATCGTCACGTACCCGCGCGACGAGCTTCGCTGGGCCTTCGGCCGGATGGGCATGGATCGGCCGGATCTGGCGAAGACGCCGGGTCTGACGTTCAAGCGCCTGGTCGGGACGGCCAAGGGCACGTCGTTCGCGTGGAAGCCGGATCTGCTGCGCTGGGGCCTTGTCGCCGCATGGGAGTCGGAGGACGCGCTGGATGCGTTCCTGCACGAATCTCCGATCGTGCAGCGCTGGCACGAGCACGCCTCCGAGGTGTGGACCGTGCGCATGGTCCCGGTCAAGTCGGCGGGAGCCTGGGGTGGCTCGAACCCGTTCCCCGCCCAGCCCGCTCCTCCCGGCGACGGCCCCTTCGCGGTGATCACCCGCGCCACGCTGCGGATGCGGCGCACGCGCGCCTTCTACGCCGCGGTGCCGCCGATCGATCTCGACCTCGACCGCAACCCGGGCCTGCTGGCCAGCGTGGGCTTCGGCGAATCCCCGCTCGGCCGGCAGGGCACGTTGTCGGTGTGGGAGTCGGAGCGGGCGATGAAGGAGTTCGCCTACGGCACGGAGGCCCACCGCGAGGCCATCCGCCGACGCACGCAGGAGCAGTGGTACGCGGAGGAGCTGTTCGCGCGCTTCCGGCCGACGGGCAGCACGGGCACGCTCGGCGGCAGCGATCCCCTCGGGCCGCTGCTCGGGAGCTGACGGTGGCGGCTCTCTGGCTGCTCGCCGCGCTCCAGGTCGTGGCCGGCGCCGTGGTGATCACACGTCTCTCCCGTGGCCGGGAACGGGGCGCACCGCTGCAGATCGGCGAGCCCGCGCCAGCCGGCTCGATCTCGATTGTGATCCCCGCCCGTGATGAGGCGGAGCGCATCGGCCCGCTGCTCGAGGCGCTCTCGCGCACCGGCCCGGCCGTCCGCGAGATCCTCGTCGTCGACGACCGCTCGTCCGACGGAACCGGCGACGTCGTTGCGCGCCACGCCGCCACCGAGCGTCGCATCCGCCTGATCCACGGCGCCGAGCGCACCGGCGTCTGGGTGGGCAAGCAGCACGCGCTGCAGCAGGGCCTGGCCGAGGCCTCCGCGCCGTGGACCCTCTGCCTCGACGCCGATGCGCGCCCCGATCCCGCTCTGCCGGACGCCCTCCTCGCGGCCGCCGCCGAGCGCGGGTTCGACGCGCTCACCGCGGGGCCGCGCTTCGCCGTCGACACCACCGGCGAGACGATCCTCCACCCCGCGCTGCTCGCGACGCTCGTCTACCGCTTCGGCCCTCCCTCCCCCCGCCCCGTGTCGTCGACCCGCACGGTCGCCAACGGCCAGTGCCTGCTCGTGCCGACCGAGCCCTTCCGCCAGGCCGGCGGCTGGGAGCCGGTGGCCGCGAACATGACCGAGGATGTCGCGCTGGCCCGTCATCTCGTGCGCACCGGCTGGGCGCTCGGGTTGGTCGACGCGGCACCCCTGCTGGTCGTGGACATGCACACCTCGGCACGCGAGGCCTGGCGCGAATGGGGTCGGTCGCTGGCCCTGCCCGGCGTCGCCCCGGCACGCGAGCAGGTCGTGGACATCGGCGTGCTGACGCTGACCATGGCGCTGCCGCTGCCGATGCTGCTCGTCGCCGCCTGGACCGGAAGCATCCTGCTCGCGACGCCCTCTCTGATCCTGCTCCTGATCCGGTGGCTGTTCCACGTCGCCCTGCGCCCCACGTACGACCGTCCGTCGGCGGCCTACTGGCTCGCGCCGCTCGCCGATCCGCTCGCGGTGCTCCGCCTGCTGTGGTCGGCGCTGCGACCGAACCGCAGTTGGCGTGGACGCACGTACGCCCGCTCGGGCTGAGGCTCAGCCGAAGCGCTTCTTGTCGATGCCCGCGCGCTTGAGGGCGCGATCCGCGAGCGCCGAGCGGACGCCGATGAGGCACAGCAGCGCGACCGTGGCGAAGAGCTCCGGGCCGGAGCCGTAGATGATCCAGACTGCGAACGGCGCCACGATCAGCGCCGTCTGGGCACCGCGCGCGAAGTCCCACCGCCACCGCACGATCAGCAGCGCCACGGCAGCCGGAATGCAGGCGAGCGGCACGAGCACCATCGCGCCGCCTACCAGGCACAGCACGCTGCGACCACCGCGGAAGCGCATCGTCACCGGGAACATGTGGCCGAGGACCACCGCCGCCCAGGCGATGATCCCGCCCCACGTCCCGGCCAGGACGAGGCCGACACCGACGGCCACCGCGGCCTTGGCCGCGTCGAGCAGGAGGATCGGCACCGAAGCGCGGACCCCGATGCTGGTCCGGGCGTTCCAGTACCCGGGATTGCGGTCGCCGGTCGCACGAAGGTCCTCGACGCCGTGGCGGCGGGCGATCAGGTTGGCGAACGACACGCAGCCGAGCAGGTAGCCGACGACCGCCGCGATGACGTAGGTGACGGTCACGCCGGCTGCCGCGCCAGCTCGTCGACGATGGCCCCGGCCACGACGAGGCGGTCGATCGCACCGTAGGCCGCCGTCCCCCACGGCCAGCGCGTGAGCCATTCGACGAGGCTCCAGA
>CAZPQP010000057.1:0-6096 GCA_964588635.1 uncultured Bifidobacterium sp. | reverse complement strand
CCGTAGGCCGCCGTCCCCCACGGCCAGCGCGTGAGCCATTCGACGAGGCTCCAGATCGCCGCACGTGTCTCCTCGGAGCGGGGATCATCCGTGACGAGCCGGTGCACGCGCTCGGCCCGCTCGAGCGTCTCCGACGACTCCCGTCCGTGGACGCAGCGATGCCGGACGAGGATCACGACGCGGGCCACGAGCCGCTCGGCGAAGCGCTCGAGATCCTCGACGGTCCCTCCCTCGAGCTCCCAGTAGAGGTCGCGCTGGGCGCGCGTCAGCAGCAGGTCATCGGTGGACAGCACATGGTGAGGATACCGTTCCGCCATCCCCGCCGAGGTGCGCGGTTTCCGTCGTTCAGCGGAACGGGAAGCCTGCGGGGGCGCGCTTCGTGAGCACGCCGCCGGCCGTGACGAAGCGGAAGACCGGATGCGACACGACGCGGAAGGCCCTGCCGATCGCTCCCGTGCCGTCGACGTAGACATCCACTGGCGCCCGCCCGAAGCGCTGGGCGACGAACGCCCGGGTATCCGGACGCGCTCCCGCCGATACGGCGATGACCCTGACTCCGGGATGCGTCGACGCGAACCGCGCGACCTCAGGCGCCTCGGCCTGGCACTGGGTTCAGAACGGGTGCAGGAACATCACGACCGTCGGCTTGCCCTTCAGCGCCGATGGGGTGATGGTGCCGCTGACGACCTGGGCGGCATTCGCCGGTGCTGCCGCGAAGGCGAGCATCGCGGCTGCGGCGCAGGCGATCAGGAATCGACGGGGCGACATGCACCTATTCCAGCACATGTCGCCCGCGTAGGTCAGGCCGACGGACGCGCGGGCTCGTCCTCGAGGACGGAGCCGCACTCGCGGCAGGCGTGGGCATGCAGCCCGCCACGCAGTTCGACGCGGAAGGTCTCGCCCTCGCAGACCACGCAGACGCCATCGACGTTGCTGTGATCGTGGGGTGCCCAGGCGTCGAGCAGGTCCTGCAGCGAGCCGGTCATCGGGACGGTGGCGTGCATGTCGGCGGTAAGCATGACTCAGATCCTCCGGAAGACGCCCACCACGACGCCCATGACGACGACGTGATCGGGATAGAAGGGCTCGAGATGATCGTTCTCGGGGTCGAGGCGGACGCGGCCGTCGATGCGGCGCAGGCGCTTGACCGTGGCCTCGTCGCCGTCGACGAGGCATGCCGCGATCTCGCCGTCGGCGCAGTCCTCCTGCCGACGGATGACCACGGTGTCGCCGTCGAGGATGCCGGCGTTGATCATCGAGTCGCCGCGCACCTTGAGCAGGAAGTTCTCGCCGCTGCCGGTGATCTGCTCGGGCACGGCGATGTGCTCGGTGACGTTCTCCTCGGCGAGGATCGGCGCGCCGGCCGCGATGCTGCCGACCAGCGGCAGCAGCCGCACGCCGGGCATGTCGTCGAGCTCGACGCGCTGGGCCTGCGCGGCCCGGGCATCGCGGCGCTCGGTCAGATCGATCGCGCGGGGCTTGGTCGCATCGCGCGTGAGCGCCCCGCTCTCCTCCAGCGCCTTGAGGTGCGCGTGGACCGTCGACGGCGAGTTGAGCCCCACGGCCTCCCCGATCTCGCGCACGGTCGGCGGGTACCCCTTCTGCTCCATGTACTCCTGGACCACGTCCAGGATCTCCTGCTGTCGCTTTGTGAGCCCCACGGCTGACCTCCAGTCGAACGGGTGTTCGCTCCACACTGTGCCACATCGAACACGTGTTCGCAAGTGCGGTGCATGGCGGCGCGGTGCGGGCGCATGCCAGCGCGGCCGACCGGCGGGTTCGTCTACGATCCCGCACGCACGCGCTGGTGGCGGAATTGGTAGACGCGCAAGGTTGAGGGCCTTGTGCCCGCAAGGGCGTGGAGGTTCAAGTCCTCTCCAGCGCATCGTGCGAACGGCCCCCGGTTCCCCGGGGGCCGTTTTCGTGCTGCAGGAGGTCGTGCTCGGACGCGGTTGTCGGGGCGCCCGTCCCGGTTGTCGGTCTAGCTGTTCTGGCTGGATCCCGCCTCGGCCGGCGGCGCGGGGCGGTACTCGTCCATGAGCGCATCGAACTGGGCGCGGGTGATGCCCAGCGCCGAGGCGATCGCGTTCTTCGTGGCGTCGGTCGGCTTGGTGCCGGGCGCCGGGCGGTTGGCCTCGAAGGCCTGCTTGACCGCCGCCTGGCTGAGGCCGAGCTCCTGCGCGATCTGGGCGATCGGCAGCTTCGGTCCGCGCTGGCCGCCCTGCGGTGCGTACTCCTTCATGATCGCGTCCAGCTTGGCCGACGTCGTGCCGAGGGCGGTCGCCACGGCCTCGCGGTTCGCGGCGGTGGGGCGCTGCCCCTCGGCGGGGCGGTTCGCCTTGAAGGCGGCCTTGACCGTCGCGACGTCGAGGCCCAGCTCCTTGGCGATGGCGTCGAAGGGCGGGTGGTGATGACGATGGCCGGCGGCGGCGGTCGTCGTCGTGCTCGTCGAGCCCGACGTGGCGGACTGCGCGAGGGACGCCGCCGGCAGCGCGAGGGCGGCGACGGCGGCGGTGAGGGCGATGAGCTTGCGGTTCATGGTGGGTTCTCTCTCGTGTCGGTGTGAGCGGGAGCACGTCCCGCAGACCGGACGATGCACGGTCGCCCTGAGAGGAACCTGAGGGTGTGAGAGGAGCCTGAGAACCCGCGCTAGACGCGGTGCTTCTTCGCCTGGAAGACGTGCTCGAGGTCCTCGGCCGGGAAGCCCTCGGCGACGAGGTTCTCCGTGGCGTAGCGGTAGACGACCACCGTGAAGACGGCGCGCAGCACCGAGCCGACGGTCACGCCGACGAAGAAGAGGATCAGCCCGACCACGATCAGCGGCACGCCGCCGGCCCAGGTGGCGTTGACGCCGGTGATGATGCCGAGCACCGCGAGGCCGATGCCCGCGAGCGCGATCAGCGCCGGGATCAGGCCGACGGCGGCGCCGCCGACGAGCGACTCGCCCCAGCGCGCGCGGACCACCGACAGCGACTTCTTCAGCGCGGCGAACGGGCCGAGGCCCTCGAGCGCGAGGATCGGCAGGACGAAGAAGCTGGCGATGCTCCACGCCGCGCCGCCGATCGCCTGGATCAGCGCGCCGCCGAGACCACCCGCGCGGTCCGCGACCAGCTGCAGCAGCAGCCCGACCGTGGCCGAGACGAGCCCCCACTTGACGATCACGCCCTTGCGCGACCACGCCACCCCCAGCCCCGTGCCGAGCGTCGGGTCCTGGCCGTCGAGCACGCGGGTGGCGTTGGCGGCGGCCGCGACCCCGAAGAACGAGGCGCCGATGTTCATGCCGAACAGGCCGAGCGCCAGCAGCACCCAGCCGAGAATGGTGCTGTCGCTGAACACCATGAACCCGAGCAGCCCGAGCGGCAGCATCACGAGCACCGCGTACGCGATGCCGAACGCGGCAGCCAGCAGCGGGAAGGCGACGAGGCTCTTCTCCTTGCGCACGACGCGCCACGAGGCGCCGGCCATGCGGAGTCCGAGGCGGAAGCGTCCCATGCGCGGCACTGTACGCCATCGCCTCGCGGAAAGCCCGCTCACCGCATGCGTCAGATCCGCAGGCCCGCCGCGTCAGCCCTGTCGGATGGGACGTTGCCCATCACCGTTCCCTTCAGGAGGATCGACATGCTCAAGGCACGAAAGCATCTGCGCGGCGCCGTGATCGGCGCCGCAGTGCTCGCATCGCTCGCCGGCGCCACCGGCGCCCAGGCGTTCGAGGGCGACTGGACCATCAGCGGCGAATTCGCCCGCAGCACGAATCCGAGCTTCTACGGCGGCTTCAACCCGAACGACGTCGACTCCGTCGCCGCCACGTTCGACAACCGCGCCAAGACGGTGGCGCTGCAGCTCGAGTTCTTCCAGGCACCCGAGCGCGGCAGCATCTACGTGTCCTTCGGACGCGGCCAGGCCGACGGCACGTGCGCGACGAGCACGATGGACATCGCGATCGCCTCCCGCGACATCGTCGGTCCTTCGCATATCGAGTACGGCTACACGATGACGCGCTACACCCCGCCGTCCGGCGACGGCTGGACGTATGTGGCTCGGGTCCGCGTCGGCCATGAGTACTACCGCTACCAGTGGTCGCGCATCATCTCCGGGCTCGATACGGCCAACCACGAGCGCGTGGCCGCGCTGACGCTCGACGGGGTCGATGGCTCGCTGACGTCCGTCAGCCGCATCGCCAACACGGCGACGGAGATGAACTGGGCCTTCGCGTGGCCGCTGCTCAGCAACCTCGATGCGAACTGCCTCGAGATCGAGGTGCCGGGCCGCCGAGCGCCCTACGTGATCGCCCCGCCCGCGGCACCGACGCCCGAGCCCGCTCCGGCACCGGCACCGGACCCGACGCCGACGGCGCCGACGGCCGGCCTCGTCGCGGGCGCGGACGACGTGACCCTCGACGACATCGCGACGACGGCGACCCGCCGCGGCACCCGCGTGGTCCTGCGCATGACCGGCTCGGCCGAGCAGGTCCAGGTTCGCATCCGCAAGGGCTCGAAGACCCTGAACTTCGCCAACACGCTGGCGATCCGCAACGCCCCGGCCGACGCCCGCTTCGTGCAGGTCCGGTTCTCCGACGGCACCGACTGGTCGGACTGGGATCGCGTCGCCATCCGCTAGTCCGTATCGCCCCGCCGCGTCCGACGTGCCTCGCGCCGTCGGACGCGGCTCGCGGGCGCGCGTAAGCGCCTTCGGTGCGCGCACGACGAGCGGGCATGACCACGCACTGCTTCTCCCCGCACCGCGCTCTGCTCCTCGCCGCGACCCTGTCCGCGCTCTCCCTTCTCGCCGCCGCACCCGCCACCGCATCGGAGGGCGACTGGACCCTGTCGGGCAGTTTCGCCCGTACCACCGCGCCGAGCTTCAGCAGCGGCTTCAATCCGGACGACCTCGATCGCGCCGAGATCGCATTCGATAGCCGAACCAAGGAACTGCGGCTCGCGCTGGCGACATTCGACACCCCGAGCGGCGGACCCGTGCGCCTCACGCTGGGCACCGGTCGTCCCGACGGTGCCTGCGCCCTCGGCGCGGCAGAGGTGACGATCACCTCGCAGGCGGCGCTGGTCGAGCGGACGTATCCCGAGACCGTGCAGGAGTGGTCGCCGCCGCAGGAGCGTCGAACGTGGTCGAACACGTGGCCGGGCACCGGCTGGGCCTTCGCCGGCTACGACTCCTGGTCGCGCATGTACCGCTGGATCCGACCCGGCACGTGGATGCAGCGGACCGTGTACCGCACGGTCGTCGAAGCCGATCCCCTGCGCCTCGAGCGCACGGCGATGCTGACGCGTCTCGGCGTCGATGGCTCGCTCGCCGCGACCACCACCGTCGACATCGGAGGACGCACCGCGGTCTGGGCCTTCGGCGCACCGCAGCTCGACGGCCTCCGGGCCACCTGCGCCGCGATCACCATCCCGAATCGCGCAGCGCCCTACACGATCCCACCGCCGCAGCCCGACCCCGCTCCCACCCCGGCCCCGACGCCACCGATGACAGGCGATCCCGCTGCGGACGATCCTGATGCGATCGACCTCGAGGAGATCGAGATCACCGCGACGCGACGCGAGGGGAGCATCGAGCTGCGCCTGACCGGTGGCGAGGCCGAGTCGATCGGTATCCGCGTGCGCCGAGCCTCGCGGACCGTCGCCTTCCGCAGCCGCCTGGTGCTGCGGCGCCAACCGGCGACCGTCCGGTCGGTGCTGATCCGCCTCCACGACGGGGATGCGTGGTCGGACTGGGAGCGCGTGCCGGTGCGCTGAGCGGTTCCGGTGCCGATCCGGTTTCGATCCGGAGATGCCCGGGGAATCCGCGCTCCGAGCCCGTACGTTGAGGGCATGACACGAAGAAGCCCCCACCGCATCGCGCTGGTCGCGCACGATGGCGCCAAGACCGCCATGCTCGAGCTCGTCGAGCGCCACCTCGAGACCCTCCGCCGCAGCCGCCTCGTGGCGACCGCCACCACCGGCGGCCTGCTCAACGAGCACTTCGACCTCAACGTCCACTGCCTGATGTCGGGCCCGCTCGGCGGCGACCTCCAGATCGGCGCGCTCGTCGCCGAGGAGCAGCTCGACCTCGTCGTCTTCCTGCGCGACCCGCTGACCG
>CAZPQP010000056.1:0-11056 GCA_964588635.1 uncultured Bifidobacterium sp. | reverse complement strand
GAGATCTTCTTCGACTCGAGGCGCTCGCGCTCGAGCATGTTCAGGAAGTCGGTGTTGCCGCCGACGTTCAGCTGGTACGTGCGCTCGAGGTGCACGCCGCGGTCTTCGTACAGCGTCGCGAGGGCGCGGTGCATGATCGTCGCGCCGACCTGGCTCTTGATGTCGTCGCCGATGATCGGCAGACCGGCCTGCTTGAAGCGCTTGGCCCAGTAGGCCTCACGCGCGATGAAGACGGGGATGTTGTTGACGAACGCGACGCCGGCGGCCAGCGCCTGCTCGACGTACCACTTGGTCGCCTCCTCGGAGCCCACCGGCAGGTAGGAGACGAGGACGTCGGCCTTCGAGTCCTTCAGCAGATTGACGACGTCGCACGTCTCGCCCGGGGCCTTCGTGATGACCTGGGAGAGGTACTTGCCGAGGCCGTCGTGCGTCATGCCGCGCTGGACGATCACGCCCTTCTTCGGCACGCGCGCGAACTTGACCGTGTTGTTCTGCCCCGAGAAGATCGCGTCGGAGAGGTCCTTGCCGACCTTCTTGCTGTCGATGTCGATCGCGGCGACGAACTCGATGTCCTTGATGTGGTAGCCACCGAGGTTGACGTGCATCAGGCCGGGGATGACCTCATCGGCCGAGGCGTTCTTGTAGTACTCGACGCCCTGGACGAGGGACGAGGCGCAGTTGCCGACGCCGACGATGGCGACGCGGACCTTGCCGTCCGAGCGGCGCGCGCGATTCTGGGGAGTGGACACGTTCGGGTACCTCCGGTGGTGGTGGTCTAGAGCTGGCGCATGACGTGCCGGGCACGCTGCGCAACGGTGATGGCGGAGAGGATGGCGAGCAGGATGATCCCCCACGGCAGGGCGCCGAGCGGGGCGAAGAGGAGGGCGGCGGCGATCAGAACCACGCGCTCGGCGCGGGCCATCATGCCGTGCGTGCCGTCGAGCCCCATCGACTCGGCCTTGGCGCGCAGGTACGAGGTCATGAACGAGCCGGTCAGCGCGACGATCACGGCGAACAGCGCGACCTCGTTGCCGTCATGGGCGAAGACGAGCGCGATCGCGCCGAACATGATCGCCTCGGAGGTGCGATCCAGCACGGAGTCGAAGATGGCGCCCTTCGGCCCGGCCTCGCCGCGGGCGCGTGCCACGGCGCCGTCGAACACGTCGAGGATCGAGCCGATCAGGAAGACCACGCCACCGGCGATGAAGTTCTCGCGGTACACGAGCACCGCGGCGATGACGTTGATGACGAAGCCGATCATCGTCACCTGGTTGGCGGTGACGGGGATCCGCGACAGCTTGGACATCATCCCGGCGATCACGCGCCGCGTGCCGTCCGTGTACTCCTGCTGCAGTCGCTCGACACCCATTGCCGACACCGTAGACCGCGCGGCAGCATTGCTCGGGCTCGGCCCGATGAGCGGTCGGCTGCGACCGACGAGCGGTCGCTCAGGCGCGCTGCGGCAGCGCGTCGGCCGTGCGCGACGCGTACGCGGGAGGCTTCGTGCCCTGTGCCTTGCCGAGCGCGCCGAGCGTCGGGACCGTCCCACGACTCACGGCGAACGCGAACACCAGGGCGAACAGCGCCACGAACGCGCCGATCGTCGCGTCGAGGAACCAGTGGTTCGCGGTCGCGATGATCGAGAACACGACGAGCCCCGGATACAGGATCCAGACCACCTTCAGCAGCACGTGCGAGAACACGAGCACCCCCGCGCAGCCGATGATCACCGCGTAGGCCGTGTGCAGTGACGGCATCGCCGCGTACGGATTGGCGAACCAGGCGATGATCCCGGAGTTGTGGTTGACCGACGTCTGGTTGAGCGTGTCGATGAACCCGAGTCCGCCGAGCATCCGGGGCGGCGCCGTCGGCAGGAGGATGTAGCCGAGCAGAGCCGCGAAGCTCGTCGCGAGCAGCGCGTTGCGGATGAAGTAGAAGGCGTGGTTGCGGCGGAAGTAGATGAAGAGCAGCAGCGCGTACGTGATCGTGAACTGGCAGTTGAAGTACGTCCAGTTCGCGATCTGCATGACGATGCCGGGCGCATTGAGGGCCCAGTACTGGACGTTCTGCTCGACGTCGATGCCGAGCACCTGCTGGGCGCGGATCACGTCGACCGCGTTGCGCAGCGCGACGTAGCGATCGGGCTGGGCGAGGGTCCGGCACGCCTCGTAGGCGACGTAGAACGACCAGAAGATGGCGAACTGCAGCCAGAAGTCGCGCCACCCGCGCGGCAGATGGCGCGCGAGGCGATCGCTGACGCGGCGAGCAGGATTCACGTGCGCATCACCCACACGGGCAATGGTACCGGCGGCGCGGCCATAACGCCGTACGCGTGCGGGCTACCCGCCGATCTGGCTCATGGACTTCGCGCTGTGCACGAAACCCGCCTCGCCGATCTGGTGCTTCATCCGCTTGTTCAGCACCGCGCCGCGGATGATCTCCTCGAGCTCGAGATCGCTCGCACCTGAGCGCAGCGGCGTGCGGAGATCCGTCTCCTCGTTGGCGAAGAGGCAGGTGCGCAGTGCGCCCTCGGCCGTGATGCGGATGCGGTCGCACGACGAGCAGAACGGCTGGGAGACCGGGTTGATGAAGCCCATCTCGCCCTTGCCGTCGGCGAAGCCCCAGCGCTCGGCGGTCGATGACGCGGGCGCATCCAGGCGCACGAGCGGATAGACGGTCTCGATCATCGCCCGGATCTCATCGCCGGTCAGGACATCGGCCTTGGTCCACGTGCGATCGGCATCGAGCGGCATGAACTCGATGAACCGCACGACATACGGCTTGCGGCGCGCGAGTTCGGCGAAGGCGATGACCTCCGGCTCGGTGAACCCGCGCATGGCGACGGCATTGACCTTGATCGGCCGGAGCTCGGGATACCGCTCGGCCTCCTCGAGCCCCTCGAGCACGCGGTCGAGCATGTCGCGGCGCGTGATCTCGGCGAAGCGGGTGTGGTCGAGGCTGTCGAGCGAGACGTTGATGCGGCGCAGACCGGCATCGACGAGCGGGCCCGCCAGGGTGCGCAGCGCGATGCCGTTGGTCGTGAGCGCGAGATCCGTCAGCCCCGGCACCTTGACGAGGCGCTCGACGAGATCGGGGACATCGCGCCGCACGAGCGGCTCGCCGCCGGTCAGGCGCACGTGGAACACGCCCATGGCGGCGAGGATCGTGGCGAGGCGCTCGATCTCCTCGAACGTCAGGACCTCGGTGCGCTGCAGCCACGCGAGCCCCTCCGCCGGCATGCAGTACTTGCAGCGGAAGTTGCAGCGATCGGTGACGGACACGCGCACGCTCTCGATGCGGCGATCGAACGAGTCGACGAGGGGCGGTCGCGTGGTCATGACGGAAGTGTAGGGGGCGTTCGGATCAGCCGTTGGCAAGCGGGATCCGCTCGACGTATCGCAGATCGCGGGCCGGATGGCCGTCGGCGGGGAAGCCCGCGATCCAGACATCGTCGATGCGCGTGCTGATCGCGGCACCCTCGGCCGCTGTGCGCATGGCAGCTCGCGCGGCGGCATAGGCTGCGGGGTCCTCGCCGTAGGCGAGCGTCAGGTGCGGGACGAAGGCGTGGCGGTGGCAGTCCTCGTCGCAGCCGCAGAGCACCTCGCGCAGCGCGGCGAGCGAGTCCTGTCCGCGGACGATCCCCAGCCAGGCGACCGGCCGGGTGTCGGAGGGGAATTCGTCGAAGCCGGCGCAGTGCAGATCGAACGCCGCGATGCGGCTGACCGTCGCGCGCACGCGCTCTGCGAGCTCCGGTGCGGCTGCCGGCCCGCGCAGCGGTGCGTAGAAGAGCGTGATATGGCCCGTCGCGGGATCCTGCGAGCGCACGCCCTCGCCATCGACGAGGGTGCCAAGATCGCGCAGGAGGTCGTGTGCCTCGTCCACGCGCACGACGACGCCCCAGTACCAGTCCGCCTCCGACACCGCTAGTGGCGGGTCTCGCCGCCGGGCCCGTCGGTGAACGGATCCCACTCCAGCGTGGAGTCGGGCCGGGCCGGCGGGCGGAGCCCGTCGAGCGTGTCCTCGTCGTCGCCCGGCTCGGGGCGCAGGGGCGGGTCGGGGAACAGCTCCTCGGACGCCTCGGGCTCGTCGAACGGCTCTTCGACCAGACCGCTCGGTGCGGGGAGGTCGAGCTCCTCGAACCCGGACTCGGTGCTCTCCGCCGGTGGCAGCGGGATCGCCGGCGGCAGCTCGGGCTCGGGTGTCACGGGCACGGCGGGCGGCGCCTCGTACGAGGGCTCCTGCCAGGAGGACTCATTGTCCGCCGCCTGCTGCTGCGGTTCCACGGGCTGCGCGGGCGGCGCCTCGAGCGGCGGCATGAAGGGGTCGTCGGCGCCCTCGAAGGCGGCGTCGGTCTCGGGATCCCATGCGCGCGTCGGATCCTCGTTGCGCTCCTCTTCGGGCATGGCCAGCTCGCCGTCCCGGGTCTCGACTGCGGTGGCCGGACCGGTGGCGTCGACGCCGTCGGCCGGGTACGCGACCAGCGGCGCGTCGGGGTCGGGCGCGTCGTCCAGTCCGTCGTGCTCGGCGTCCTCGGGACCGTCGATGCCCCAGATCTGCTGGCCGGCGTACTCGAGCCCCGGCAGATCGTCGGCGTTCCAGCCGTACGCGCCGTACCACGACGGCGCGGTCGGCCACGGAACCATGCGCGATCCCACGTGCACGAGCGAGACGGCCGGCGCATCGCCGCGCTCGAGGGCCAGGCGGTTCTCGGGGCTGACGTAGACGGTGGCGATCGTGCCGTCGGGCTTGCGCAGCTCGATCGCCTCGGTGCCGAGACCGTGCTCGTGCGAGAAGAAGCAGAGGCCGGGGAAGCCGCGCATGATCGGCGCCGGCGGGGCGTGGTCGGACAGTCGGTACTCGACCCAGAGGATCTCCCACTCGACGGCGTCCAGCTCGCCGGCGACCGTGCGAAGCTCGCGCGGCGAGGTCAGGGCGGGGAGGGTGCGGCGCAGGGCGAGCAGGCGCGCGCCCGCGGTCTGCATGTGGTCCATCGCCTCGGGATCCTCGGTGCCGCCCGCGGTCTCGCCGTTGAGGGCCGCGTGGCGCGCGGCGAGGCTCTCGAGGCGGTCGAGGTGGAATTCGCGGGCCGTCCAGATCGAGCCGCCGCGGCGGCGCTTGCGCTGCTCGTTGGAGCGAGCGCGGATGCGCAGGACTACGAGGGCGATGCCGACGACGAGGATGATCAGGATCAGCCACTGCCAGAACGGCGTGCCGCCGCCGCTGCTGCTGCCGCCGTCATCGGGGTTGATGTTCGGCTTGCTGACGGCCTGGGCGTAGCTCGTGAGCGCGCCGGTGGGATCGGTCGCGGCCACCTGGCCGGTATCGGCGACCGCCTTGTTGATGCGCTCCTGCGGGTACGACAGCGACGCACCGGCGAGCTTGCCGCCCTGCACCACGCCGACGGTCGCCTTGGGGTTGGTCGGCTGCAGCGCCAGGGCGAGCAGGCGCGCCGAGCCCTTGGCGTTGGCAGCGCCGGCGAGCGGGCGCCGGAGCACGACGAGGTAGAACGACGGGTTCGCCGCCGCCACGGCGTTGAGCGCCGCGACGTCGGGCTTGGGCGTCGAGCCGGGCTGGACGTAGGCGTGCTGGTCCTTCAGCTTGGTTGCCACCTGCGCGGCGCTGAGCCGCTTCGCCGCCTGGGCGGAGCCGCCGGCCACGAGGAGGGCGAGCAGGGCGACGGCAAGGAGCAGGGGAATGCGACGCATGCCGTGATGCTACTCGCTCCAGCGGCGCCCGTGGTTTTCGCGCCGCCGACGGGATGTCAATCCTTACAAAAAGAAAACTTGATACTGAGGCACTGAGATTGTAGGATGTCGGTACGCGCCGCCCCTGACGGCGCCTGCAGTTCCCGTTTCATCCCCTTTCCCCACCTACGGAGGCATATCCCACATGGGTCGCGTCATCGGCATCGATCTCGGCACCACCAATTCCTGCATGGCAGTCCTCGAGGGCAACGAGCCCACGGTTCTGGAGAACACGGAGGGCGGCCGCACCACGCCGTCCGTCGTCGCGTTCAGCAAGGACGACCAGCGTCTCGTCGGCACGCCCGCGAAGCGCCAGGCCGTCACCAACCCGGAGAACACCATCTTCTCGATCAAGCGCTTCATGGGACGCAAGTCCGGTGAGGTCTCCGAGGAGATGACGATGATCCCGTACGCCGTCATCGCCGGCGACAACGGCGACGCCCGCGTCAGCGCGGGCGGCGGCGAGTTCTCCCCCGAGGAGATCTCCGCGATGATCCTCGGCAAGCTCAAGGCCGACGCCGAGGCCAAGCTCGGCGAGCCCGTCACCGACGCCGTGGTCACGGTGCCCGCGTACTTCAACGACGCGCAGCGCCAGGCCACGAAGGACGCCGGCCGCATCGCCGGCCTCAACATCCTGCGCATCATCAACGAGCCCACCGCGGCCGCGCTCGCCTACGGCATCGAGAAGGAGGGCGAGCAGAAGGTGCTCGTCTTCGACCTCGGCGGCGGCACGTTCGACGTGTCCGTCCTCGAGCTCGCCGACGGCGTGTTCGAGGTCAAGGCGACGGCCGGCGACAACCACCTCGGCGGCGACAACTTCGACAAGGCGATCGTCGACTGGATGGTCGCGGAGTTCAAGAAGGAGCAGGGCATCGACCTGTCGCAGGACAAGCTCGCCCTGCAGCGCCTCTACGAGGCCGCCGAGAAGGCGAAGATCGAGCTCAGCTCCACGCAGTCCACGCAGATCAACCTGCCGTTCGTGACCGCCGACGCCTCCGGGCCGAAGCACCTCGACATGGCGATGTCCCGCGCCAAGCTGACCGAGCTGGTCGGCGACCTCGTCGAGCGCACCGTGGGCCCGACCAAGCAGGCCCTGGCGGACGCCGGCCTGACCGCGGCCGACATCGACGACGTGATCCTCGTCGGCGGCATGACCCGCATGCCCGCCGTCCAGGACAAGGTCAAGGAGATCACGAACAAGGAGCCGCACCGCGGCGTCAACCCGGACGAGGTCGTCGCCATCGGCGCCGCGATCCAGGGCGGCGTGCTGCGCGGCGACGTCAAGGACGTCCTCCTGCTCGACGTCACCCCGCTCAGCCTCGGCATCGAGACCAAGGGCGGCGTGATGACGAAGCTGATCGAGCGCAACACGACCATCCCGACGCGCAAGTCCGAGGTCTTCTCGACCGCCGAGGACGGCCAGACGAGCGTGGAGATCCACGTGCTGCAGGGCGAGCGCGAGATGGCCGCCTACAACAAGACGCTCGGCAAGTTCCAGCTCGTCGGCATCCCGACGGCGCCGCGCGGCATGCCGCAGATCGAGGTCACCTTCGACATCGACGCCAACGGCATCCTCAACGTGTCCGCGACCGACAAGGGCACGGGGCAGACCCAGCAGGTCCGCATCGAGGGCGGCTCGGGTCTGAGCGAGGAGGAGATCCAGCAGATGGTCAAGGACGCCGAGGCCAACGCCGACGCCGACAAGTCCGCGCGCGATCTCGTCGAGGCCAAGAACACGGCCGAGCAGCTGCTCCACCAGACGGAGAAGACCGTCGCCGAGCACGGCGACAAGGTCGATGGTGCCGTCAAGGAGCAGATCGAGGCCGCCGCAGCCGAGCTGCGCACGGCGCTCGAGGGCACCGATCCGGAGGCCATCCGCCAGAAGGCGACCGCCCTCCAGGAGGCCTCGTACACCCTCGCCGAGCAGGTCTACAAGGAGGCCCAGCAGTCCGCCCCGACGGGCGACGGCGCCTCCGCCGCGGCCGACGATGAGTCCGATGAGGAGATCATCGAGGACGCCGAGGTCGTCGATCCGGACACGACGGCGCGCTCGTGAGCGAGCACGACCACGAGGAGCAGGCCCTCCCCGCCGATGGCGGGGAGGAGCCGACCTCCCTCGGCGACGAGGACGCCGTCGTGGAGGAGGAGCTCGACCCGATCGTTCGCGCCGAGCGCGAGCGTGACGAGCACCTCGACCAGCTGCGCCGCCTGGCCGCCGAGTTCGACAACTACAAGAAGCGCGTGGCGCGCGAGCACGAGGAGCTGCGCGTCCGCGCAGCCGAGCGCCTGCTGAGCGATCTCCTGCCCGTCTTCGACGATCTCGAGCGGGCACTGGCCGCGTTCGAGACCGCGGAGAAGGAGGCGATCGCCGACGGCGTCGCGCTCGTCCACCGCGCGCTCTGGACGCTGCTCGAGCGCGAGGGCGTCGCGGAGCTCGATCCCAAGGGCGACCTGTTCGATCCGCATCGCCACGAGGCGCTGCTGTCCCAGCCGGCCGACGCGCCGGAGGGCACCGTCCTCGAGGTCATCCAGAAGGGCTTCCTGCTCGGCGACCGCGTGCTGCGACCGGCCCGCGTGGTCGTCGCCGGAGGTGCGTCCTGAGCGAGTCCCCCGCCACCTTCGAGGCCGCCCCGCTGGGCGGTTCCGAGACGTTCGCCACCGTCGTGTTCTGGGGCGTCGTCGTGCTGGCCTGGGTCGGCAGCGGCGTGGGCGCCTCGCGCGGCGATGGCCTCCAGGCCGTCGTCATGCTGCTCGTCGCGCTGCTGTTCGGCGGGCTCGCGCTGTGGCTGCGCTACACGCAGCCGCTGCGCTACCGCGTGGAGCACGATGGGCTGGTGATCGAGCGCCGCATCGGCACCACGCGCGTTCCCGGCACGATCGAGCGGTACACCGGCAAGGCCACGCTCGGTCTTCGCCTCGGCTCCGGCGGCGTCTACGGCTATCGCGGGCGCTTCCGCCTCAGCGCGGGCGGCTGGGCCCATGCCTTCGTCACCGACGTCAAGCGCACCTCGCTGATCACCGTCGGCGGTCGCAGCGTCGTCCTCTCGCCGGTCGATCCGGCTGCGCTCGTGCAGGAGGTGGCGCATGCGTGACCTCTACGAGGTGCTCGGCGTCGCCCGCAGCGCCAGCGACGATGAGATCAAGAAGGCGTACCGCAAGCTCGCGCGCCAGCATCATCCCGACGCGAACCCCGACGATCCCAAGGCCGAGGAGCGCTTCAAGGAGATCTCGGCGGCGTACGACACGCTGTCCGACCCCGACAAGCGCAAGGCCTACGACCAGTTCGGCGCGGCCGGCGGCATGGGGGCGCAGGGCGGGTTCGACCCCAGCGCCTTCAGCGACTTCGCCCAGGAGCGCGGCTTCGACATCTCCGACCTCTTCGGCGACCTCTTCGGACGTCGGCGCGGGGGCGGGGGCGGCGGTCGCGGACGCCCGCAGCCGCGCCGCGGCGTCGATCTCGAGACGCGCGTGACGCTGTCGTTCGACGACGCGCTGCGCGGCGCCCGCGTGACCGTGCCCGTCGACAAGGACGTCAACTGCACCGACTGCAAGGGCACCGGCGCCGCTCCCGGCACCTCGCGCAGCACCTGTCCCGACTGCGGCGGCACGGGCGAGCGCCAGGTCAACCAGGGCTTCTTCGCGATCAGCGAGCCGTGCTTCCGCTGCGGCGGGCAGGGCACGATCGTCGAGACGCCGTGCGGCACCTGCCGCGGCACCGGCAAGACGCGGCGCACCAAGCGCTACACCGTCAAGATCCCGGCCGGCATCAGCGACGGCGCGCGCATCCGCGTGCCGGGCAAGGGCCTCGACGGCGAGTTCGGCGGACCCCCCGGCGACCTCTGGGTCGTCGTCCAGGTGCTGCCATCCGAGCGCTTCCAGCGTCGCGGCAAGGACGTCATCATCGACGTGCCGGTGACGTTCCCGGAGGCCGCGCTCGGCGCCGAGATCGACGTGCCCACGCCGCTCGGCGACAAGGTGCGCGTCAAGGTCCCGGCTGGCTCGACGGACGGCAAGATGCTGCGCGTCCGCGGCATGGGCTCCCCGTCCGAGAAGGGCGACGCCGGCTCGCTGCTCGTGCGCCTCAAGCTGCTCGTCCCGGACTCGCTGTCGACCCAGCAGACCGAGGCGCTCGAGAAGTTCGCCGCGCTCGACGGCGGCAACGATCCCCGGGCGGAGCTGTTCGCATGAACGAGGACACCCCCAAGTACATGATCGGCGTCGCCGCCGAGCTCGTCGGGATGCATCCGCAGACGCTGCGGCTGTACGAGACCCGCGGGCTCGTGCGGCCCCGCCGCACCTCCGGCGGCACGCGCCTGTACTCGGACGCCGAGCTGGCGCGCCTGCGCCGCATCACCGAGCTCGCCTCGGGGCTCGGCCTGTCGCTGCAGGGCGTCGAGCATGTTCTGCGCCTGGAGGATCGCGTCGCCCAGCTCGAGCGCCAGATCGAGGATCTCGGCGCGGCCCTGGACGAGGCCGCGCGGATCATGCAGGCCGAGGTCGAGAGCGTCCACCGCTCGTACAAGCACGAGATCGTGCCGTACCAGGCGCCGCCCGGCGCGGAGATCGTCGTCCGCCGCCGCCGGCTCCACTAGCCGTCTTACCCCATCCCCATCACCCCCATCAGAAGAGACTCACCATGGATCCCACCAAGCTCACCGTGAAGGCGCAGGAGGCGCTCGCCACCGCCGCCGAACGCGCCCGCATCACGGGCAACCCCGAACTGACCCCGCTCCACCTGCTCGCCGGCCTGCTGGCCGAGCAGGGCTCCGTCGCCGAGACGCTGCTGCGCGGCGTCGGCGCCGACACCGAGGCGCTCCGTCGCGACACCGACGACGCCCTCGGCAAGCTGCCGAGCATGCAGGGCGCGGCCACCGCGCCGCAGGCGTCGCTCGCCCTGCGCGAGACGCTCGACCGCGCGCTCGCCGAATCGCAGGAGATGGGGGACGACTACGTCGCCTCCGAGCATGTCCTGATCGCGCTGGCGGAGCACTCCGGCCCGGCCAAGGACGTCCTGCGCCGCGAGAACGTCACCAAGAAGGCGCTGCTCGAGGCGCTCAAGAACGTGCGCGGCGGCAAGCGCGTCACCGACCCGAACGCCGAGGACCTCTACGGCGCGCTCGAGAAGTACGCGCGCGACCTGACCGCCTCCGCCGAGGCCGGCAAGGTCGATCCCGTGATCGGCCGCGACGACGAGATCCGCCGCGTCGTGCAGGTGCTGTCGCGCCGCACCAAGAACAACCCCGTCCTGATCGGCGAACCCGGCGTCGGCAAGACCGCCATCGCCGAGGGCCTCGCCCAGCGCATCACCCAGG
>CAZPQP010000055.1:8729-11149 GCA_964588635.1 uncultured Bifidobacterium sp. | reverse complement strand
GTCGAGTCGAAGATGGTGATCTCCTCCGGCGAGGTGCGGCCGGGCTTCTGACCGGTGATGACCTCGCCGATCGAGCCGGCCAGATCGTCCTCGGTGATCACGCCCTCCTTGAGCGGCACGTTGATCTCGCCGTCGTGGCGGCACTGGCGGATGTCGTCGACGAAGATGCGCGCGCCGACGAGCACGTCGGACTCGAGCTCCTGGTCGCCGCCCTTGTCGGCGCCGACCGCGGCGATGTGCGTACCGGGCGAGATCCACTCCTTCTTGACGAGCGGCTCGCGGGCCGGCGTGATCGTCACGACGACGTCGGCGCCGCGCACCGTGCTCTCGAGGTCGGTGGATGTCTTGATCGGGTAACGGCCCTCGAGCTTCGGCTCCATCACGGAGCGGAAGTGGTCGAGGGTGGACTCGCGACGGCTCCACACGCGAACCTCATCCCACGCGAAGACGGTGTCGCAGGTCTCGAGCGCGCCCTCCGCCATGTTGCCCGCGCCGATGATCGCGAGGGTCTTCGACTCGGGGCGGGCCATCCACTTCGCGGACACCGCAGCCGAGGCGCCGGTGCGCTGGACCGTGTGGTACGAGCCGTCGCAGATCGCCAGCGGGAAGCCCGTCTCCGGATCCGTGTAGATCAGGATCGAGAAGACGGTCGGGAGGTCGTACTTGTCGCGGTTGTTCTCGCGGATCGAGACCCACTTGCAGGCCGCGGCCTCGGGCTCCTCGATGTACGAGGGCATCGCCTCCCACTCGCCGGGGTACTTGTCCAGGACGATGTGGCCCTTGGGGTCCATGTAGTAGCGGCCCTCGCCGTGCATGCGGTACGCCTGCTCCACGCCCGCGACGTACTCGGCCGGCGTGACCAGACCCATCATGTCGGTACGGCTCAGGATCAGGGTCTTCTTGCTGCGCCAGCTCTCCACGATCGTCCTCCTCGACGGATTTCGACGAGTCTAGACCGACACGGGCGTCAGTGTGATGGCGCCCACGATCATGAAAGGCTCTCAGGGCGCGTCAGATTTTCCCGCGCCGCGCGTCTACACTTGCGTCATGGCCGTCGCCATCCCCCTGAGGAGTGGGGCCCGCTCTCAATCTGAGGGCGCGCTGACGGCTGCCCTCTACAAGCAGCATGCGGGCGAATTGCTGCGGTTTGCGTGGCACCGCCTCGGTCGCCTCGAGGACGCCGAGGATGCCGTGCAGGCCACGTTCCTGTCCGCCCATCGCGTGCTCGCCGAAGGCGAGCGCGTACGCGAGCCGCGCGCCTGGCTGTTCCGCATCCTGCGCAACGAGTGCCTCACGCGCATCGCGATGACCAAG
Source organism: uncultured Bifidobacterium sp. (assembly GCA_964588635.1). Lineage (GTDB taxonomy): Bacteria > Actinomycetota > Thermoleophilia > Gaiellales > F1-60-MAGs149 > F1-60-MAGs149. Next base: position 9,835 of record CAZPQP010000055.1, on the reverse strand, counting down.
CGCCGAGGCGTGCACGAGGAGCTCGGCGAGTGGCACGCCGACGGCAGCGCCTCCGTCGCGGACCGGATGGAGTCGAACGACGAGTTCGATGTCGCCGTCGCCCTGCTCGCGACGCTGCCCGAGCAGCAGCGCGAGGCCATGGTGCTGCGCGAGTGGCTCGGGATGTCCGCGATCGAGACGGCGGATGTCCTCGACGTCACCCCGCAGGGCGTCGACGCCCTCGTCTACCGCGCACGCAAGGCGCTCGTCGGCCTGGCCGACGTGGAGGAGGAGAGCGCCTGCGGCGTCGTGCGCCAGGCGCTCGCCGAGGCGAAGATCAACTCCAAGATCCGTGCACACCTCCTGACGTGCCGCTCGTGCCGCAGCGCTGCGCGCCGCCTGCATGCCCCCGAGGAGATGGCGGCCGCCAACGGCCTCCTCCCGCTCGACTCCATCGCCGCACGGCTCGGCGAGTCGATCCCCGGCTTCGCAGTCGCCGGTGGTGCCGTGGCCGCCGCCGGCGGCGGCGCGGCTGCTGCGGGCATCGTCGGCTCCATCGCCGCCGGTACGACCGCCAAGGTCGTCGCCACCGTCGCCGTCGGCGCGATCGTCGCGACGGGTGCGGTGCACGAGGCGCCGGCCATCCGCGACGCGCTCGCCCCTGCGAGCAACGTGCGCGAGCTCACCACGGCACCGCTGCCGGCCAAGCCCGCGGCGTCGGCTGACGGCACGAAGCGCATCGTCGATGCCAAGCAGGTGGCCGGCGGTGTCGTGGCCAGCCCGACGCCGAAGCCCGAGCAGACGGCCGAGTCTGGCGCGACGCCCATTGTCGCTGCGGCTGCCCCTGCGGTGGCGGCCGCGACGCCTGCGGCTGAGACTCCGCCCGCGATTGACCCTGCTGCGGCGGTACCCGCCGAGGCTGCACCTCCGACCGCACCGGCTGAGGTCGCGCCGCCCACGGTGAAGACCCCGACGGCACCCGCTGCGCCCACGCCGGCGCCCTCGACGCCCGTCGGCGGTAGGGCCCCGACGGCGCCTGCCCCGACGACGCCCGCCCCGGCGACCGGCTCAGCGCCCAAGCCGACGACACCGGCTGCGCCCAACACGGACAACGGCAAGAAGGCCGC
>CAZPQP010000055.1:0-8629 GCA_964588635.1 uncultured Bifidobacterium sp. | reverse complement strand
GAGGCCGCGGCCGAACAGGCGAAGAAGGCCGCGGAGCAGGCGAAGAAGGCCGCTGAGGCCGCCGCCGAGCAGGCGAAGAAGGCCGCCGAGGCCGCCGCAGGGTTGGCCGCCACCAAGCCGACTGCACCAGCGCGCTCGGAGGGGCAGAAGGGGTCCCAGCCCAAGGGCGACAATTCGAAGCCCGAGGCGCCGAAGGCGGAGAACCCGAAGCCCGAGCCGAGCAAGTCCGAGGCTCCCAAGGCCGAGACGCCCAAGGCGCCCCCGGCCGTCGTCACGCCCCCGCCGCCGGCGGCTGCTCCCGCCCCGGCCGCCACTACGCCCGTCGTCGCATCGCAGCCCGCTGCCGACGCGGCCAAGCCGCAGAACGGCAAGGATCGGGACAAGGGCAAGGATCGCGACCGGGAGCGCAGCCAGTAGCGCGACCCTCCCCGCCGGCCGCGTGGGACAATGGGTCGGGATGAGGCGGGGTCAGCGATGAGCGTCGCGCGCAATCTCGCGCGCATCGGCAAGCAGTCTGCGATCTATGGCGCGGGTTCGATCGCCGCGACGCTGCTCGGCATCGTCCTGCTGCCGCTCTACACGCGCGAGCTGACACCGGCCCAGTTCGGCGACGCCGAGCTGGCGCTGCGCATCGTGCTCGCCGTCGCCATCGTCGCGCGGCTCGGACTCGTCAACTCCTTCTTCCGCTTCTTCTTCGACTACGAGGATCCCGAGCGCCGCCGCCGCGTCTTCCAGACGGCGTTCTGGGCGCTGCAGGCGACCACGCTGCTGTGGGCGCTGATCACGGCGCTGGCGTCGCGGTGGCTCGGGCAGTCCGTCTTCACGACGCCGGACGCCGGCCAGGACCTCGTGCTGATGATCGCCCTCGGCGTGTACGTCAGCGTCAACTACGAGCTGACCAGCGCCCTGTTCCGCGTGCAGGAGCGCCCGGTCGCCTTCAGCGTCCGCACGATCCTCAACCTGATCGCCACGGCGGTGCTGTCCTACGTGTTCCTCGTCCACCTGCACATGGGACCGGTCGGCCTGCTGCTCGGCGCGTATCTCGGGCAGATGATCATCTACGTGGGCGTGCTGCTGGAGCAGCGCCACTGGCTCGGGTTCGGGCTGGACCGGCCGCTGCTCGGGGACATGCTCAAGTTCGGCGTGCCGCTGATGCCGGCGGGTGCGGCGATGTGGGCGGTGACCTTGATCAACCGTCCGATCGTCCTCGCCGTCTCGACGCCGGCGACGCTCGGCATCCTCGGCGCGGGCTTCCGGATCGGCACCGGCGTGCTGCTGCTCGTCAACGCCTTCCAGCTCGCCTGGCCCGCCTTCGCCTACTCCATCAAGGACGACGGCGAGGCCAAGCGGACCTACGCCGCGGTGATGGGGCTGTACCTGGCGTTCATGGGCTGGGCCGCGCTCTCCGTCGCGCTGCTCGCCCCGTGGTTCCTGCGCCTCCTGACGACCGAGCCGTACTGGGGCGCAGCGGCGGCGATCACGCCGATCGCCATCGCCGGTCCGCTCTACGGCGGGTACTTCATCGCCGCGATCGGCGTGGGGCGCAAGAAGGCGAACCAGTTCAACTGGGTCGTCGTGGCCGCCGCCGCGGCGATCGAGGTCGTCGCGCTCCTCCTGCTCGTGCCGCCCTTCGGTGTGGCCGGCGCGGGCTGGGCGCTCGTCATCGCCTACGGCTCGATGTTCGCGCTGATGCTCTGGCGCGAGCATCGCGTCTTCCCGGTGCCGTACCCCTGGGCGCGCATCGCCCGCATTCCGGTGATCCTCGCGCTCGCGCTGGCTGCCACGTACCTCCTGCCCGACCACGGCACCGGAGCGCTCGCGCTGCGCATCCTCGTCGCGCTGGCCATCCCGGTCGGCTACATCGCGATCGGCTTCCTGACGCGGGCCGAGCTGGCGCGCGCGAAGGCGATCGTCGCGGGCCTCCGCTCCCGTGGTGGCGCGGCGCCGCCGGGCGACACCGCCGAGCCCGAGCCGGATGAGGAGCTCTGACCATGCCGGGTATCCTCACCCCGTGACGATCCGCATCCCGATCGCGAAGCCCGAGCTCGGCGCCGAGGAGATCAGTGCCGTCTCGCGTGTCCTGGAGAGCGGCATGCTCATCTCGGGCCGCATCGTCGAGGAGTTCGAGCGCGGGCTCGCGGAGCGCTGCGGACGCCGCCATGCGATCGCCGTCGCCAACGGCACCGCCGCGCTCGAGCTCGCCCTGCGCGCGCTCGGCATCGACCGCGGCGAGGTGCTCGTGCCCGCGATGTCGTGGCCCAGCCCGGCGCACGTCGCCGCCTGGGTGGGGGCGACGCCACGGCTCGTCGACATCGATCGGGCGACGTGGAACGGCGAGGCGCCCGGTCTGGCCGCCGCCCGCACCGACGCCACGACGGCCGTGATCGCCATCGACCAGTTCGGCGTGCCCGCCGACCAGCCGGCGATCGCCGCCGCCCTGCCGGGTCTGCCGATCATCGAGGACTCGGCCTGCGCGATCGGCTCCACGCTCGGCGGGCGCCCGTGCGGCTCCTTCGGCGAGATCTCGTGCCTGTCGTTCCACCCGCGCAAGGTGCTCACCACCGGTGAGGGCGGCGCGTGCCTGACCGACGACGATCAGCTCGCCGAGCGCCTGCGCATCTTCCGCAACCACGGCCAGCGCGCCGTCGGCGACTTCGTCGAGCCCGGACCGAACGAGCGTCTCACCGAGATGCAGGCGGCGATCGGCCTGGTGCAGCTCGACCGCCTCGACGGCATGATCGCGCGGCGTCGCGAGATCGCCGACGCCTACCGGCAGGTGCTGCCGGGGCTCGGCATCGCGTTCCAGCAGCACCCCGCCGGAGCGACCGTCAACGAGCAGACCTTCGGCGCGACGGTGCCCGAGGGTGTGGACCGCGATGGCTTCGTGGCGGCGATGCAGGATCAGGGCGTCGGCGCCGGCATCCTCTCCTACGCGATGACGCGCATCGGCAGCCTCGAGCAGCTCGGGCAGTCCGCGCCGATCGCCGAGGAGATCGTCGATCGCGGCTTCGCGCTGCCGGTGCACACGGCGATGAGCGACGAGGACGTCGCCGACGTGATCGCCGCCCTCGAGCGCGCCGTAGGAGCATGACCGTCTCGCCCAGGCAGCCGCCGCTGCGCGTGCTGGTGGTGGACGACGACTCGTTCACGCGGACGACGCTGAAGGGCACCCTCGCCGCCTTGGACTGCAAGGTCGTGGCAGAGGCCGAGTCGGCCGGTGCTGCGATGCGGGTGGCGGCGAAGGCGCAGCCGGACGTGGCGCTGCTCGATCTCGATCTCGGCGAGGGGCCGACCGGCGTCGATCTCGCGCACGCGCTGCGGCGATCCCTGCCCGAGATCGGCATCGTGATGCTCTCCGCATACGAGGAGCCGCGTCTGATGGGCACCGGGCAGCAGCCGCTGCCGGAGCGCTCGCTGTATCTCGTCAAGCGGACCATCACCGACGCCGACCAGCTCGGTCGCGCCCTGCGGATGTCGATCGACCCTGATCTCACCACCACGATGGCTCGCGTCGGATCGGATGCGGCACGCGAGCTGGCGGCGCTCAGCGACCAGCAGGTCGAGATCATGCGCCTCGTCGCCGCGGGGTTCGCCAACAGCGAGATCGCGCGGCGGCGGGAGATGACCGAGCCCGCGGTCGAGAAGGCGATCGCGCGTCTGATTCGCCACTTCGACCTGAAGGCCGGGAAGGAGCAGAACCAGCGCGTCGTGATCGCGCAGCTGTACTTCCAGCTGACGGGGGCCGTGAGTGTCCGCCCCCGCTAGCACCGCCTCGGTCGCCCACCGCCTCGGAGGACGCTGGGCGCTCTCCCTGGTGGGCTTCCTGATCATCGCCTTCGGGATCGTGGCCTCGATCTTCGTCGGGGAGGAGTCCGCGACACGCTCGTTGGGTGAGGCCGCTCAGTGGTTCGTGGTGTGTCTCGTCGGCATCGCGGTCTACGGGTTGCTGCTGCTGATCTTCGATCGCTGGACCCCGTATCGCGATCGACGCACGACGCCGGTCCCGCTGCCGACGCTGGTGATCGGCACCATCGTGATCGGCACCGTGATCGCGGTGACGCTGGGGCTCAGTGCCGACTGGATGGGGTTGGAGTCGGCCCAGACGCTCCCCCTCCGGATTGTCGGACTGGTGGTGATCGGGAGCGGGTTCGGGTGGGGTCTGACGCTCCTGCTCGACGAGATCGATCGCTCGAGGCAGGCGCGTGCACGGCTGATCGAGCGGCAGGTGCGTGCCGAGCTCGCCTCGTGGCAGCAGACGCTGCTGATCGAGGAGCTGCGGCACGAGCTGCAGGGCGAGGTCGATGCGCGTCTCCGGGAAGCGCAGGAGGATCTCGCGCGGCGGCTCCGCGAACTCGCCACGACACCCGAGGGCGTCACGAGCACCGATGCCTCACTGGCCCTGCGGACCCTGGCCGAGGAGACGGTTCGCCCGCTCAGCACCCAGCTCTGGTCGACGGCGGCGCGGCAGTATCCGCGGATCAAGTGGTCGCGGGTGCTGATCAACACGATCCGCCATGAGCCACTGCGCCCGGTGCTGCTCGCCGTGATCCACGTGCTCGGCACCGCGTTGCAGACCATCGATCGCTTCGGCACCGCGAGCGGCCTGCTGATGCTCGCCATGACGGTGCTCGCGATCTTCCTCGTCTGCCTGCCGGCCAATGCGCTGATGCGACGCCATCCCGCCTGGCACGGTCGGATCTTCGTCGTGGCCGTGGTGGTGCTCGAGGCGCAGATCGTGCCGCTGGTGCTCTGGCGGGAGTCGCTCGCTCCGGGTTCGGCGACGATCGCCTGGGCAGTCACCCAGGTCATCGCGGGCGTGCTCATCATCCTGCTGACCTCGGGCTTCGGCTCCTGGCAGCAGCAGCGCCGCGCCGCGGAGCGCACGTATCTGCAGGACCTCGATCAGGAGCTGGTGATCACGCTGGCCCGCAGCCGCGCCGTCGCCGAACTGGCACGAGAGCTGTCGCGCACGTTGCACGGCACCGTGCAGTCGAAGATCGTGGCGTGTGCGATGGTGAGCGAACAGGCCATCGAGAGCGGCAACGTCGAGCAGCTCAAGGACGCGCTCGAACAGGCGCAGCGCGTGCTCGCGTCGTCGCGGGAGCAGGACAAGGTGCCTGTCGGCGCCGTGGTCGAGGTGCGGCGGAAGGTCGCCCTATGGGACGAGCTCTGCGCGATCGAGGTGCACATCGATGCGGGGATCGATGACACCACCGGCTCGGGCGAACGTGTCGGCCGCGTCGTCGAGGAGGGGCTGGCGAATGCGATTCGGCATGGTGGGGCGACGGCGATCAGCGTCGCGCTCGAGCCCGTCGACGGAGGCATCCGCATCGTCATCGACGACGATGGCACCGGGCCGCCCTCGGCGCCGGTTCCGGGGCTGGGCAGCACCGTGCTCGACCAGGCCACCGGCGGCCGGTGGGCGCTGACGCGGCTTGCGCTCGGGACGCGGCTCGAGGCGATCGTGGCGACGCCCGGCGGTCAGTCGGGGTCGAACTCGAGCTGATCGAAGTAGCGCAGCGCGATGCGCCCCGGGCGTACGCGCGCCTGCGCCGCGGCGGCCTCGTCGTCGCTCAACTCGCCGAGAGCGCGGCGGATGCCGAGCCAGGGGAGGTTGAGGTCCTCCTGGTAGACGATCGTCGAGATGCGCGGGTTCATCTCGAGCACCGCATCGCCGATCAGCTGGAGGTTGAAGAACCCCTCGAGGCCGAAGCCCGCGACGAGGGTCTCGGCCACCTGCATCAGGTCCGGGGCGTCGAGCGTCTCGAAGCGCATGGCGAGGCCGGCGCGCATGGCCTCGCGCGTCTTCGGATGCCCGAGCACGATGCGGCCGTTCTCGGCGTAGCCGTCGACGGTGCGCTCCAGGCCGGTGACGAGCTCCATCACCAGCAGCTCGGTGTCGTCGTCGCCGAGGATGCGCTCGACGTCCTCGAGGCGCAGCGGCATTGCACCGGGACGCTCGTGGAGCAGCTGGTGGCGCGCATCGGCTTTGGCGGAGATGACGTGGAAGCCGCGCGAGCCGGCTGCGACCACGGGCTTCATGCAGACGTCGGTGCCCGGGTAGCCGAGCTCGCGGGCGGCGGCTGCGACCTCGGCACCGCCGCGCGCCACGCGGAAGGCGGGGGCGCGCACGCCGAGCTGCTCGCACAGCGCGAGCGTGGCGTGCTTGCTGTCGGCCGCACGGACGGCGTCGGGCGACGAGCAGATCAGCGCGATGCCAGCGGCCTCGAAGTCGGCCCGCATCGCCGCCAGCCCCTCGAGGTCGAACGACGCCTGCGGCAGCACCACGCGGGCGCCCTCGCGCTGGGCCAGAGCGAGGATCGCCGGGCCGAACGCCGGGTCGGAGCCGGCGGGCACGGTGCTGAAGACGTCGCAGTGGAAGCGCCCGACGTTCTCCTCCCGCAGGTCGGTGCCGACGAGGCGCACGGGGCGCTCGCCGTTCTCCTTTAGGGCGCGGAGCAGCGCGGCCGAGCCCGGTGAGCCGACGGCGGTGACGAGGATGGTCAGCGGCTCATGGCTCACAGGTCGAGATTGTCCTCGCGCAGGTACTCGAGGCGCCGTGCGCGGTCGCGGTCGAGGAAGGCCTCGGCGGTCGCGGCCATGCCGGTCGTGCCGCCCATCCAGAGCACCGGGTGGATCAGGAGCTGCAGCCAGGGGAAGCGCGCGGCGGCGAGCTCCTCGACCGGATCGCCGCGCCGCCAGGATTGGTTCGAGTCGGAGCGGTACGTCCACGCGAAGTCGCCGGTGAAGCGCGGCTCCATCACGTTGACCCAACCCGGCACCGCGTCGGCCATGTACGCGGGATCGGGGTTGTGCCAGGCCATCACGGGGTCGAAGCCCACGTCGATGGTCGGATCCACGTGGGGATGCAGCGCGTGGTGCCCGACCCAGTGCCCCAGCTCGCGCAGGCGCGCGACGGCGGCGAGTCCGGCGGGCGAGGCGAGGTTGTAGAAGGTGCTGCGCGTCATCAGCAGGTACGTCGCCCTGATGCCGTGCGCGTGCTCGAGCTCGGCCATCGCCACGGCGTCCTCGAGCGAGAGGTCGATGTCGTGGCGCAGGAACAGCATCTGCTCCGCGGGGCCGGTCACGTCGAAGCCCCGCAGGCGGTAGCGGCCGGCCTTGATCGCCTCGAGCAGCTCGACGTAGCGGGCGGGCGAGAACTCGCTCATGCGCGTCCCTCGCGCTCGCGGGCCACCTGCTCGGTCCACGCTGCGGCTGCGGCGGCCGGCTCCATGGGGTCGATGATGACGTTCAGGGCGGCGAGCGCAGCAGCGGTGCGCGCGTCGAGCTCGGCGTCGGAGGCCGCGGTCATCAGCAGCACGCCGAGCCGGCCCGAGGCGGACCACAGCGGCGGCGCGATCTGGCCGGCGTGGTGGAAGAAGCCGACGTCGTGCACGCCCGGCAGCGTGCGCACGTCGCCCTCGTCGGCCCGCACGATACGGCCCGGCGCCTCGGGGATCACGAAGCGCGAGTGGCCAAACGGCTCGGGCGTGGTGCGCGGGGCGAGCTTCGAGCCATCGAGGTGTCCGAGGGCCGCATCGAGCACCGTCTCCATGAGGTCGACTCCGACCACGAGCTGCGCCAGCTGGGCGTCGCTGCCGCCGCCGAGGCGCGCGCCGCACTCGATCATGCGCGGCCCGTCGTCGCCGAAGCGCACCTGCGCGTAGACGGGCGCGGCGTCGATGCCGATCGCCATCGCCGCCTGGCGCACGACGTCGATGATCGTCGCGATGTCCTCGTCGGACCGGCCGCACGGATACCGGTGCGCCACGCAGATGCCGACGGCCGGCTCGGGTGCGAGATCGCGGAGCGTGACGGTGACGGGGTGGAAGACGCCGCCGAGGACGAAGGCGTTGACGGTGTACTCGCGCCCCGCCAGGTGCTCCTCGACGATCAGCTCGCCGGTGCGCGACTCGCGGATCGCGTGCTCGACCGCCACTGCGACGTCGTCGCGCGACTGCACGTCACTCACGCCGCGCTGCGCGGCGCCGTCGGTCGGCTTGATGATCACGCGCGGGCCGAGGGCGTCGTAGGCGGCCAGCGCGTCGTCGAGCGTGCGCGCGGCGGCGAAGCCGGCGGAGGGAACGCCGTGGTCGCGGTACAGCCCGCGCTGCACGACCTTGTCGGTCGCGGCCAGGGCGGCCGCGACGGGCAGGCCCGGCAGGCCGAGCGCCTCGGCGAGGCGTGCGCCCGGCACGACCGCCTGCTCCGAGCCCATCGAGCACACGCCGATCGCCTCGATGCCCGCCGCCTCGAGCGCGGCGATCGTGGCCGGCACGTCGGAGAAGTCCTGGTGGACGAAGACGTCGGCGTCAGCTGCCGCGGGCCGATCGGTGCGGCCATCGACGACGCAGGTCGTCAGGCCGCGCTCCTGCGCGCGGCGGATCAGCGGTCGCTGCGAGAGCCCGGCGCCGAGGACGACGAGGGCGGCCGTGCTCACTTCGCGGCGGAGCCGGCCTCCGCGCGATACCACTCGATCGTGCGCAGCAGGCCCTCATCGAGATCGACCTTGGGCTCCCACTTGAGCAGCTCGCGCGACTGCGTGATGTCGGGGATGCGGATTTCGACGTCGGTGTACTCGAGCGGCTTGAACACGATCGGCGAGTCGGACCCGGCGAGGCGCTTGATG
>CAZPQP010000054.1:0-11364 GCA_964588635.1 uncultured Bifidobacterium sp. | reverse complement strand
TGATCCACCAGGTCTCCGCCGGCTTCCAGGGCCAGGCCACCGACATCGAGATCCATGCGCGCGAGATCATCGACATGCGCCAGAACCTCGATCGCCTGCTGGCGCTGCACACGGGCCAGCCCGCCGACAAGGTCAAGCAGGACACCGAGCGCGACAACTTCATGAGCGCCGAAGAGGCCAAGACCTACGGCATCATCGACCAGGTGATCGAACACCGCTGACATGACGCCGTCGGACAACACCGGCGAGCAGCTTCTCTGCTCCTTCTGCGGCAAGACGCAGCGACAGGTGCGGAAGCTGATCGCCGGTCCCGGCGTCTACATCTGCGACGAGTGCATCGATCTCTGCAACGAGATCATCGAGGAGGAGCTGAAGGCTCCGACGTCGCTCGACACGCGTTCCCTGCCTGCACCGCAGGAGATGTACGCGTTCCTGAACGACTACGTGATCGGGCAGGACGAGGCCAAGCGGATGCTGTCGGTGGCGGTCTACAACCACTACAAGCGCGTCCGCATGGCGGCCGAGTCCGAGGGCGACGTCGAGCTCGGCAAGTCGAACATCCTGCTGCTCGGCCCGACCGGGTGCGGCAAGACCCTGCTCGCCCAGACGATGGCGCGGAGCCTCGACGTGCCGTTCGCGATCGCCGACGCCACGGCCCTGACCGAGGCCGGCTACGTCGGCGAGGACGTCGAGAACATCCTGCTCAAGCTGATCCAGGCCGCCGATTTCGACATCAAGAAGGCCGAGACCGGGATCATCTACATCGATGAGATCGACAAGGTGGCCCGCAAGTCGGAGAATCCGTCGATCACCCGCGACGTCTCGGGCGAGGGCGTCCAGCAGGCGCTGCTGAAGATCCTGGAGGGCACCGTCGCCAGCGTGCCTCCGCAGGGTGGCCGCAAGCACCCGCATCAGGAGTTCCTGTCGATCGACACGACGAACATCCTGTTCATCTGCGGCGGGGCCTTCGCGGGGCTCGACCGCATCATCGAGCGTCGTGTCGGCCGGAACGCCGTCGGCTTCGGGATGGAGATGCGGGAGCATCGCTTCTCCGATCCGGCCGAGCTGCTCCAGGAGGTGCGCCCCGAGGATCTGGTCCAGTTCGGATTGATCCCCGAGTTCGTCGGCCGCATGCCGATCATCAGCGCCGTCCATCAGCTCGGACGCGAGCAGCTGGTGCAGATCCTCGTCGAGCCCAAGAACGCCCTCACGAAGCAGTACCAGCGCTTCTTCGAGTACGACAACGCCGAGCTCGTCTTCCACGAGGACGCGCTCTGGGCCATCGCCGATCGCGCCCTCGAGCGCGAGACCGGGGCCCGTGGACTGCGCTCGATCATCGAGAACGCGCTCACCGACGTGATGTTCGAGCTGCCCAGCCGGTCCGATATCGCCCGCTGCATCGTGACCGCCGACACCATCACGCGTGATGTCCGACCCACGCTCGTGACCACGGGCGGTCACATCTCGACCGAGCTGCCGGCCGAGGAGTCCGCGTAGCCCGCATGTCGGGCACGGTGCGACTGAATCGCTTCCTGGCCGCCGCCGGTCTCGGCACGCGCCGCGAGGTGGAGGGCCTGCTGCGCACCGGTCGCGTCACGGTCAACGGCGATCCCGGCACCGATCCGGCACTGCAGATCGGCTCGGCCGACATCGTCCTGCTCGACGGTCAGGCGCTCGGTCCCGGACCGACCGGGGCGGTGCTCCATCGTCGCGCCAACCAGCCGATCCGTCTCGTCCATCCGGGTCAGCTCCATCCCGTGCTCGCGCGCAGCGAGGTCGGCGCCGGACTCGAGCTCCTGCTCGCCGATGCCACCTTGGCCGAGCGTCTCGCGAACCCGGCGTTCCCGCTGGCGGAGCGCATCACCTGCAGCGGCCTGCGGACACGCCTCGGCGACATCGAGCTCGGCGACTTGGAGCCCGGTGCCTGGCGCCCGGTGACGCCGCGCGAGCTCGAACGGCTGCGCCGTGGTGCCCGGCTCCCGCCGCGCGCCGGGTAGCCTTCGGTGCATGAGCACGGTCCCCGCACGCATCGATGACGAGGTACGCGCATGAAGCGCGGCGGCAAGGAGCGCGGCCGGCGCATCGACGGCCTGCTGCGCGAGGTGCTCGGCGAGCGCATCGCGCGCCTGAATGACCCGCGCCTGCGTGCCGTGACCGTCGTGGAGGTGCGGGCATCCAAGGACACCGCGGTCGCCGACGTGTTCGTGCAGCTCCACGGCAATGACAAGGCACAGGCCCGAGCCCTCGAGGGTCTCGAGGCCGCTCGCCCGGTGCTGCAGGGCGCCGTCAACGATGAGCTGTCGCTGCGCAACACGCCCGTCCTGCGGTTCATCCACGACGAGTCGATCGACCGGGCCAACCGGATCGAGCAGCTGCTGCGGGACAATCCGCCGGTGCTCCCCGAGGAGCCGGCATGAGCCTCGCCGACGCCGCCGCGGCACTGCGCGCGCACGATCGCATCGTGGTGGCCTGCCACGAGGCGCCCGACGGGGACGCGCTCGGCTCGCTCGTGGGCTGCGGGCGTGCACTGCGCGCCGCCGGCTGGGACGTCGTCCTGTGGGCGCCCGGCGAGGCGCCGCTCCCCGCCGACTACGCCTGGCTGGGGTACGACGACCTCGTGCGCGAGGCTCCCGCTGATCTGCCGGAGCGTCTGCTGCTCGCGGTGGACTGCGGCTCGGCTCTCCGGCTGGGGCGCGATGGCGAGGCCGCGGTGTCGAGCGCAGCGGCCAGCGTCAACCTCGACCATCACGCCGACAACACGCGCTTCGCGGAGATCAACGTCGTCGACGCCGACGCCGCGTGCGCGACGGTGCTCTGCCTGCGGCTCCTGCGTCTCCTCGACCTGCCGATCGTCGATGCCACCGCCGAGGCGCTGTACGTCGGCATCGTCACCGACACCGGGCGCTTCATGTTCTCGAACACGAACGCCGAGGCCCACGTCGCCGCGGCGGACCTGATCGCCCAGGGCGTGGAGCCCGACGCGGTCTTCCGGCGCCTGTACGAGGGCAAGCCCGCCGCGCGCGTCCGCCTGCTGGCCCGGGCACTCGCGACGCTGGACCTGCGCGCGGACGGGCGTCTCGCCGTGGCGTACATCAGCCTCGACGACCTCGAGCGCAGCGGTGCGGATGAGGCCGACGCCGAGGGCGTGATCGACCATCTGCGTGCGATCGACGGCGTCGAGGTCGCGGCCGTCATCCGTGAGCCCCGCGCCGGTGGCGGACGGCTCAAGAAGGTATCGCTGCGGAGCGCGCAGCCGCACGTCGACGTCGCCCGCATCGCCCACGCCGGCGGGGGCGGGGGACATGCGATGGCCGCGGGATTCGCCATGGAGGCGGACTTCGCCCACGTGATCGAGCTGATCGAGACGGAGCTCGCGCGTGCCTGAGGCACCGACCGCCGGGCTGCTGCTCGTCGACAAGCCGGCCGGCATCAGCTCGTTCGGCGCCATCGCACGCCTGCGCCGTCCCTACGGGCGGAAGCTCGGGCACACCGGCACGCTCGATCCCTTCGCCACGGGGCTGCTCGTCGTGCTCCACGGCCGCGCCACACGGCTGGCGCCGTACCTGGGCGGCCTCGACAAGCGCTACCGCGCTACGGTGCAGTTCGGCTGCACCTCCTCGACCGACGATCCGGAGGGCGACCTCGAGATGACGGGGCGCAGGACGGACGAGGATGCGGTTCGCGCGGCACTGCCGTCGTTCGTCGGCGAGATCGAGCAGGTGCCGCCCGCCGCGAGCGCCGTGCATGTCGACGGCGAACGGGCCTACCGGCGATTCCGACGCGGTGAGAGCGTTACCGTCCCATCACGACGGGTTTCCGTCCGGGAGATCACCATGCTGCAGTTCGATGACACCGCCCAGACCGCGCAGCTCGACATCGCCTGCGGTACCGGCACGTACGTCCGGAGCATCGCCCGCGACCTCGGGGCGGCCCTCGGCACCGGGGCGTATCTGACCGCCCTGCGCCGGACGTCGGTCGGCGACTTCCGCGTGGAGGACGCCGCGACGCCCGATGCGATCGCCGCTGCCGAGCCCGGCACGCTCGCCTGGGCCGCACCGCTTCGGGCCATTCCCGCCCTGCCGCGGCGTCCGTTGACCGACGCCGAGCGCACAGCGATCAGCCACGGCCAGCGCATCGCGAGCAACGACCTCCACGGCGACGTGGCGCTCGTCGCCGGCGAGTCGCTCGTCGCGATCGGCACGGTCGAAGGCGCGGAGATCGCGCCGCACCTCGTCCTGGAGCCCGCATGACCGAGCGCCAGATCCGCACGCTGCATCAGGGCATCGACGAGGTGCCGCCCGGACGGCGGTCCATCGCGCTCGGCACCTTCGACGGGGTGCACCTCGGGCACCGGGCCGTGATCGAGACCGCCAAGGAGGTCGGCAACCGGCTCGGCGTCAGCACCATGGCCGCCACGTTCCACCCGCGCCCCGCAACCGTGATCCGTCCCGGCACGCCGGCGGCCTCGCTGAGCGGGATCACGGAGCGCATCCGCATGCTCTACCAGGCCGGTGCCGACGAGGTCGTGATGATGCGCTTCACGCCCCAGCTCGCGGCACTCAGCGCCGCGGAGTTCATCGAGGAGATCCTCGTGGGGAAGTTCGGCGCCGTCGCCATCACGGTCGGCGAGGACTTCCGCTTCGGCCATGATCGACTCGACGGCGTCCAGGCCATGCGGGCGCTGTGCTCGCCGCTCGGCGTGGAGGTCGCAGCGGTCCAGCTGCTGGCCGACGATGGCGAGAAGATCTCCTCGTCCCGGATCCGCGGACTGATCAGCGAGGGGGAGATGCAGGAGGCCGCGCAACTGCTCGGCCGCCTGCCCTCGCTGGATGGCGTGGTCGCCCACGGCGACAAGCGCGGACGCGAGATCGGCTTCCCCACCGCGAACCTCAGCGTCGTGCCCGGCCAGCAGCTCCCGGCGGAGGGCGTCTACGCCGGCTGGGCGACCATCAGCCCGGGAGAGCAGCGCTACGCCGCCGCCATCAGCGTGGGGCGCAATCCGCACTTCGGCGACGTCGACGACCTGCGGATCGAGGCCCACCTGCTCGACTACGACGGCACCGAGATCTACGACCGCCCTCTGCGCCTCGACTTCCACTCGATGGTGCGCGGGCAGGGCGTCTACGACGGGCTCGACGCCCTGATCGCGCAGATCACCGCGGATGTCGCGGAGGTCCGCCGCCGGACCTCCGCCGTCGGCTAGGCGGTAGGCTGGGGCGACATGCGACGCCCGCTGCTCCTCGCCCTGCTCGTGCTGCTGCTTCTGCCCGCGGGCGCCAACGCGATCACGACACGGATCATCGGCGGCGGCAGCGCGTCCATCGCCGACTGGCCCTGGACTGTCGCGCTCGAGACGGCCTATGGCTCCCAGTTCTGCGGCGGCTCGCTCGTCGCACCGCAGTGGGTGCTCACCGCGGGGCACTGCAAGCTGTACCCGAGCGGTCAGATCCGCGTCCTCACGGGCAGCGCCTCGTTGTCGAGCGGCGCGGGGCAGGTGATCGGCGTCGACCGGCAGGTCCGGCATCCGAGCTACAAGCAGATCGTGCCGGGCGCCCCACGCGATGACGTCATGCTGGTGCGCCTCGCATCGCCCAGCGCCGCACCGACGATCCCGCTGGCCGACACCACGAAGCCGCCACCCACGGGCACGCTGCTGCACGTGGCGGGCTGGGGCTCGACGACGTACAACGCCGCCAACGACTCGTTCGGCCCCGGCGCCAGCGAACTGCGCGCCGTCGCGGTTCGGGTCAAGCCATCCCAGCAGTGCGTCGACGCCTACGGCGCCAAGGCCTTCTACCCCCAGGACATGGTCTGCGCGTCCCTGCCGCACCGCGATGCCTGCGCCGGCGACAGCGGGGGGCCGCTCGTCGATCGACCCGGGCCCGGTGCCGTGCTGATCGGCGTCGTCTCCTGGGGCACGGGCTGTGCGATGGCGCGCTATCCGGGCGTCTACTCGCTCGTGGAGCACAACCGGTGCTGGGTCGAGTCCACGATCAACCCGCCCGGTGCGCCACGTGCCGTCGCGATCGCCCAGGGCGATGGCACACTTGCGGTCGACTGGAGCTGGGCACGGCCGTGCGCCGACGCGCCCCTGCCGTCTGCGTATCGGGTTCGCGTCGCCGAGACCGGCCAGGTCATCGACGTGCCGGGCGGCGAGCGTCGTATCGATCTGACCGGCCTCGTGAGCGGCACCGCGTACACGGTCAGCGTCGCCGCACTCAACGAGAACGGCGAGAGCGCGCCGGTGGCCATCGTCGGCCTCCCCGGGCCGAACTTCATCGCCGCACAGCGGGTGACGTGGACCGGCTACCGCACGGCACGCATCACCTTCACCCTCGCCGCCCACGGCGCGCCCCTGCAATGGCGCACCGAGGCCGGTCCCGGCCTGCGCTTCACGGCGCGTCCCTGGCAGACCGCTGCACCGGCGGAGACGCCGCAGACGCTCGCCGCGGAGCTCACGGACCTCCCCGTCGGCGCGGCCGTCGACGTGCGCGTCGTGGCGACGGACGGCACGACCACGACGAATGCCGTTCCGGCCCAGCTGCCGGCGCCGATCGCACCCGCGCCGATCAGCGGCATCGATCTGCACGGCACCGTCGCCGTGGGGCGGGCCGTGCGGTGCGACATCGGTCGCTGGAGCGGCACGCGCCCCTTCGACATCACCCGGCAGTGGCTCCTCGGCGGGCGCCCGATCGCCGGTGCCGACGGTCGCTTCTACGTCCCGCCCGCGCCGCAAGCCGGGCAGAAGCTGGCCTGCCGCGTGACCGTGAGCGGCCCCGGCGGCATCACGCGCCGCACGACCGCGAGCGCGATCATCACCGGCTAGTTGCGGGTCGCCTCGGGCTCGGGCACGCCGCGCCGGGCGACGCCATCCGCGATCGCCGCGGCGGCCACGGCGGCCGCGACCCCCTCGACCACCTTGCGGTTGAACACGCTCGGGACGATGTACTCCGGCGTCAGCTCGTCCGTGCCGATGGCGTCGGCGATGGCGGCGGCAGCAGCCAGCTTCATGCTCGGCGTGATGCGCCGAGCGCGCACGTCGAGCGCACCGCGGAAGATGCCGGGGAAGGCGAGGACGTTGTTGATCTGGTTCGGGTAGTCGCTGCGTCCGGTCGCCATCACCGCGGCGATGCCCTCGACCTCCTCGGGGACGATCTCCGGATTCGGATTCGCCATCGCGAAGATGATCGGATCGGGTGCCATCGAGCGAACCATGTCGACGGAGATGACGCCCGGGCGGGAGACGCCGATGACCACGTCCGCCCCCTGCAGCGCCTCGGCGACGCCGCCCGTGATCCCCTCGGGGTTCGTGCGCTCCGCGTAGGCCTGCAGCGCGGCATCCATGCCGGGGCGACCGCGATGCACGATGCCCTCCACGTCGACGCCCACCACGTGCGCGACGCCGCCTGCCTGCAGCATGTCGGTGACGGCCGTCCCGGCCGCACCCGTGCCGATCACCGCGACGCGGATCCCGCCGATCTCCTTCCCGACGACGCGCAGGGCGTTGCGCAGCGCCGCGAGCACCGTGATGGCGGTGCCGTGCTGATCGTCGTGGAAGACGGGGATGTCGAGCGCCTCCTCGAGGCGGCGCTCGATCTCGAAGCAGCGTGGCGCCGAGATGTCCTCCAGGTTGATGCCGCCGAACCCGGGGGCGATCAGCTCGACCGCGCGGATGATCTCCTCGGGATCCTTGGAGTCGAGGCAGATCGGCCACGCGTCCACGCCGGCGAACTCCTTGAAGAGCATCGCCTTGCCCTCCATCACCGGCAGCGCGGCCGCGGGGCCGATGTCGCCGAGCCCGAGGACGGCGGTGCCGTCCGTGACGACGGCGATCGTGTTGCCCTTGCCGGTCAGGTTCCAGACGTTGTCGGGCTCATCGGCGATCGAGCGCGAGACGCGCGCCACACCCGGCGTGTAGGCCATCGACAGGTCGTCGCGGGTGCGGATCGGCACCTTCGGCGTCATCTCGATCTTGCCGCCCTTGTGCATCAGGAACGTGCGATCCGAGACGTTGACCACGCGGATGCCGTCGATCGCGGCGATCGCGTCGACGACGCGCTCGCCGTGCTCCTCGTTGGCGCAGAGCACGCTGATGTCGCGCACGACGACGTCCTGATCCACGCGCACGAGGTCGATCGCACCGAGGATCGCATCGGCCTCGCCGATCGCCGCGGCCACCCGCGCGAACTGCCCCGGCTCGTGGGGAATCAGCGCGCGAATGGTCAGGCTGTAGGACGCGGAATGGTGGGTCGCCACGCTGCTCAGGGTAGCGCGCATGGTGAGGCGGCTAGGCTGCACGCATGGTGAAGAAGGCCTCCGAGCTCGATCTCAACGACGCACCGGCCCGCGAGAGCCGCCTGTTCCTCGTGGACGGCAACTCGCTGGCGTACCGGGCGTTCTACGCGCTGCCCGAGGACTTCTCCACGAGCGACGGCTTCCCGACCGGCGCGCTGTTCGGGTTCGCCAGCATGATGATGAAGCTGCTGCAGGACTACACGCCGTCCGGCGTGATCGTCTGCTGGGACGAGAAGCCGACGGAGCGACTCGAACTGCACCCCGGCTACAAGGGCTCGCGCAAGCCGACACCGGAGCTCCTCAAGGAGCAGCGTCCGTTCTTCCCGGAGCTGGTCGAGGCCTTCGGCTACCGCAACCTCAGCGTCGTCGGGCGGGAGGCGGACGACGTCATCGGCACGCTCACGCGGATCGCCGACGAGCAGGCGATCGCCACGTGCATCGTCTCGACGGATCGCGATGCCTTCCAGCTGGTCAGCGACCTCGTCTGCCTGATGATGAACCCACGCGGCATGACGGAGGTGCTCGTCTACACCCCGGAACGCGTGGCGGAGCGGCTCGGCGTTCCGCACACCGCGGTGCCCGACCTGATCGGCCTCAAGGGCGATACCTCGGACGACATCCCCGGCGTCCCCGGCATCGGCGAGAAGACCGCCGCCGAGCTCCTCGACGCCTACGGCTCCCTCGAGGGCGTCTACGAGCACATCGACGAGATCAAGGGACCCAAGCGCAAGCAGAACCTGATCGAGCATCGCGACGAGGCGTTCCGCTCCCGCGAGCTCGGCACGATCGTCCGCGACATCCCCGAGCTCGCCGACTTCGACCCCGGCGCCGTGCTGGACGCCCCACCGGATCGCTCCAAGCTGGCCGAGCTGTTCCGCAAGTGGGAGATGCACCAGCTGCTGCGCCGCCTCGACGACCTCGACGACCTGCTGCCGTCACTGGCCGCCGCGAGCGCCGCGCCGGCCGGGCCGGGGGAGACCGGCACGCGCGTGACCGGCGCCGAGCTGCAGACACGGCTCGCCGACTGCCTCGAGGCCGGCATCGCCGTGGCCGACGGCATCCTCGCCGTCTCGACGGACCAGGGCAACTGGCTCGCCGACCCGACCGACCCGGAGGTGGCGGTCGCCCTCGCCGAGCCCGCGCTGATCGGCCATGACGTCAAGCACGCGCTGCGCGCGGTCGGCGGGGAGCGCATCGCGCCGGCCTTCGACACCGCGCTGGCGGCCTACCTGCTGGATCCCGGGCGCAACGGCTACGCCGTGGACGATCTGCTCCGCGAGCACGCACTGGCGGTGAGCGCCGACGGCGAGGGAGCCGAGGCGCTGCGCGAGGCGATCGCCGTGCGCCAGCTGCGCCAGCCGCTGACGGATCGCCTCGCCGAGCGCCGGCTGCTGCCCCTGCTGGCCGACCTCGAGCTGCCGCTGGTGCCCGTCCTCGCCGAGATGGAGCGCGCCGGCATCGCCGTCGACATCCCCGTGCTCCAGGCCATCGCCGAGCGCTGCGCGACCGAGGTCGCCGAGCTGGAGACGGAGGCCCACCGTCTCGCCGGTGGGCCGTTCACGCTCGGCTCGCCCAAGCAGCTGGGGGAGATCCTCTTCAACCGCCTGGACCTGCCCGTGCAGACCTCGGGCAAGACCGGCCCCTCGACCGACCGGACCGTGCTGGCCAAGCTGCGGCCCCTGCACCCGATCATCCCCGTGATCGAGCGGTGGCGCGAGCTGTCGAAGCTCCTCTCGACCTACCTGCGCGCGCTCCCCGAGGCCGCAGCCGCCGACGGACGGATCCACACGACCTTCTCGCAGCACACGGCGGCCACCGGTCGCCTCTCGTGCACCAATCCGAACCTGCAGGCGATCCCCGTGCGCACGCCGATCGGCCAGGAGATCCGCGCCGCCTTCATCGCCGAGCCCGGCACGCAGCTGATCTCCTGCGACTACTCGCAGGTCGAGCTGCGCATCCTCGCCGCGCTCTGCCAGGAGCCCGGCCTCGTCGACGCCTTCCGGCGCGGCGACGACGTGCATCGCGCCACGGCCGCCGAGGTGCTCGGCACGACCCCGGAGGAGGTCACGAAGGAGGAGCGCGACCGCGCCAAGGCCGTCAACTTCGGGATCATCTACGGGATCAGCTCCTTCGGCCTCGCCGAGCAGCTCGAGATCTCGCGCGACGAGGCGCAGCAGTACATCGACACGTACCTCGGCCGCTATCCGGCCGTGCAGGCGTTCATCACCCGCACGATCGAGGAGACCGCCGAGCGCGGCTACGCGCTCACGCTGCTCGGCCGCCAGCGCCCGATCCCCGAGCTGCGCGCCAAGAACCGCCAGGTGCACCAGCTGGGCGAGCGCCTCGCCATCAACTCGCTGATCCAGGGCAGCGCCGCCGACATCATCAAGGTCGCGATGATCGCCTGCGATCGCCGCATCCGCGACGAGGGACGCAACGCGAGGCTCGTCCTGCAGGTGCACGACGAGCTCGTCTTCGAGGTCGCCGAGGCGGACGTCGAGGCCGTGCGCGCGCTGATCGTCGAGGAGATGGTCAACGCGCATCCGCTGGATCCGCCGCTGGTCGCCGACGCCGGCGTCGGCGCCACCTGGGCCGCAGCCAAGGCGTGAACGGGGCTGAAGCCCCGTTTCCCCTGCGTTGGTAGGCTCTGCCGCTGTATCAGGGTCATTTCCGACCCGCAATGACAAGGACAGTCCTCTACCGATGAGCATGACCAAAGAAGAGATGATCGCCGCAGACCCCAGCGTCTGGATCGAGATCGACGGCGAGATGGTGCCGAACTACGACGCGACGATCACGGAGTTCTCCGAGGGCGACGTCGTCACCGGCAAGGTCGTGCGCATCGACAAGGACGAGGTCCTGATCGACATCGGCTACAAGAGCGAGGGCGTCATCCCCGTCGCCGAGCTGAGCATCCGCCGCTCCGTCGACCCCGGTGACGAGGTCGAGCTGGGCGAGGAGGTCGACGCGCTCGTCATGCAGAAGGAGGATCAGGACGGTCGTCTGATCCTGTCCAAGAAGCGCGCCCGCTTCGAGAAGGCGTGGAAGCGCATCGAGGCCGCCGCCGAG
>CAZPQP010000053.1:5522-11398 GCA_964588635.1 uncultured Bifidobacterium sp. | reverse complement strand
CGGTCTGGTTATGGTCTGGAAACGGTCTTGATCAGACCTGCGTGGCCGCCCAGCGCCCGCCGCGCTTGCCCGACTCGAGCGCGCCGTCGACGAAGCCGGCCCAGCCGTCGGCGATGTCGGCGCTCGCGAAGATCACCCGGCCTTCGGGTGCCTGCATCGCGGCGTGGTGGTTCGTGTACCAGCCCGGGCGGTGGATCGCCCAGGTGCCGCGCGAGAACTCGTCGGCCTTCCAGTCGTGATACGACAGCTCGAGCACCGTCGCCTCCGGGAACACCCGGCTGATCTCCCGCTGTGCCCATGCGAGATCGTTCTCGACGTCGGCGCCGTCGCGGCCGAATGCCACCAGCGTCTGCTCGTCGCCATCGTCGAACAGCGTGGTGAACCAGCCGAACGGATGATCCTCCGCGAGTGCGACAACGGTCTCGTCGAGGCCCCGGACCTTGAACATCGCCTTGCTGCCGATGCCGGCGTGTCCCTGCGCGATGCCGGCCTGCTTCGCCTCGCTGAGCCCCGGCTCGAACGCGATGTCGCCGAGGACGTTGAGCGGGATCGTGACGACCGCGGCGCGGCCGACGATCGCCTCGCCTCCGCGGGTCGTCACGACCACGCGGTCGCCCTCCTGCTCGATGGCGGCGATCGGCGTCTCCAGCATCAGGTCGCAGGCCGCCTCGTCGAGGATCGGCTGCAGGAAGCCGATCGTGCCCTCCGCGATCGCGATATCACCGCCGGATGCCTGCTGCGTGCTCAGCAGGTTGTGACCGCTCAACGCATGCCAGCGCACGACGGACAGCGCACCGGCATCGTCGGCGTAGCCGCTCGCGAGCCCCTCGCATTCGCCCATCAGCACGGCGTGCTCGTCGGTGGTGAGGTCGAGTTCCGCGATGCGCTCCGCGATCGTCATGCTGTCCAGACGCGCGATGTCGTTGTGCGGCGAGAGCGGATCGTGCGGGAGCGGCATGATCTCCCACGAGTCCGCGTTGTACTTGGCCCACGCGCTCTCGACGATCGCGTCGTGCGCGGCCACGTCCGTCGCCCGGACCTCGCCTTGCACGAGGCGCGACGCGCGCACCGGCGTTGGAAGGACAAGCGGCGTGCAGCCGGACGCCATGATCTCGGTCCACGCGTGCGGCTGGAACCAGTGGAAGAAGTTGCCGCCGCGCTCGTACATGCGCCCGTCCCAGTCGGCGGTCCATGTGCGGCCGCCGATACGGTCGCGGGCCTCGATGATCAGCGGCGTCTTGCCGGCACGGCGCACCTCGCGCGCCGCGGCACACCCGGCGAACCCCGCTCCGATCACGATGACGTCATGCATGGCGTGCCCTCCCCCGAACAACCCTGACTGCTTGGTCAGGATACGGGCAGGCGGCGTCAATAGCCAGCGCGGCCGGCGCGGGCGTCGATCTTCGAGGCCGCCTCGAGCAGGAACGCGCTGATGCCGCGCGACTGCGTGGCGACGGTCTTCGGCCCCGCCCAGGTGGAGCTGACCGTGTGGCTGATCTCCGTCGAGCCGAGCAGCACGACCACGTCGCAGCCGTCGATCTCGCGCTGCACGTCACGTCCCGGCCGCGCCGTCATGCCGTCCACGATCCGCACGTCGAGCTCGCCGCCCAGGAGCACCGGCAGCTCGCGGTGGATGTCGGGACTGCCGCCCACGAAGATGATGCGGTGGAAGCGCGCGCGCTGGCAGGCGCGGATCAGGATCAGCGCGCCGCGGCGGGTGGCGCTGCCCTCGCAGATCACGCAGCGATCGCCGGCACCCGCGGTGATCGCGTCGGGATGATCGCCGCCGAGCCCGGCGTCGCGGCACGGTGCGCAGAGCAGCGTCACGCGCGCCTTCAGGACGGCGACGGCATCAGGGCGCTTCCATTCGACGATGCGCTCCTTGCCCTCGCGCGTGATGCCCGCGGCCAGCAGTGCCGCGTGTCCGGCCGCCTGCGCGGCGTCGGAGTGGTAGCCGCACTCGCGGAGCAGCTTGCCGATCGGCAGGTCCTTGGCCACCGGGCCGACCCGTCCTAGCCCTGATGGGCGATGGCGAGCGCCTGCGTGAGGTCCGCGATCAGGTCGTCGCCGTGCTCGATGCCGGCGGAGACGCGGATCAATGCGTGCGGCGTGCCCATGGCCCGCTCCGACTCGCGGTTGCCGCGCACCTCCATCAGCGACTCGACGCCGCCGAGGCTCGTGGCGTTGGCGAAGACCTGCGTGGCGTTGCACAGGCGCTCCGCCGTCTCGTGCCCGGCGGCGAGCTCGAACGAGAGCATCGTGCCGAACCCCCGCATCTGCGTGGCGGCGAGTGCGTGTCCCTTGTGCCAGCTGAGGCCGGGGTAGAGCACGTACGTCACGTGGTTGGACTCGGCGAGGAACTCGGCGATCGCCTGGGCGTTCGCCTGCGCGCGCTCGAGCCGGACGGACAGCGTGCGCAGACCGCGCAGGGCCAGGAACGCCTCGAGCGCCCCGGGCGTGGCGCCGTGGGCGTAGCGCCGGTCGCGCAGGGCCTCCGCGAGCTCGTCGTTGCCGATCACGACGCCCATCAGCAGGTCGGCGTGGCCGCCGATCAGCTTCGTCGCGCTGTGCACCACGAGGTCGGCGCCGAGTGCGAGCGGCTGCTGCAGGAGCGGTGTCGTGAAGGTGCCGTCGACGGCGAGCAGCGTGGCGTCACCGAGCCCCTCGGCGATCGCGGCGATATCGCAGATCTGCATCAGGGGGTTGCTCGGCGTCTCGAGCCAGACGAGATCGGCGCCCTGCGCGGCGGTCAGCACGGCATCGACATCGGTCTGGTCGACGAAGTGCACGTTGGCGCGGCCATCCTTGGCGCGCTCCTTGAGCTGACTCCAGAGGCCCATGTAGAGCGAGATCGGCGCGACGATCGTGCCGCCGATCGGCACCAGATCCAGGACGGCCGTCGCCGCGGCGATCCCGCTGGCGAACGCGACGGCGCTGCCGCCCTCGAGCTCGCCCATCACCGACTCGAAGGCCTCCCACGTCTCGTTGCCCGAGCGGCCGTAGCTGACGTCGCCGCCGACGCGGTAGGTGCTGTTGAGCACGATGGGCGTGTTGAGCATCGCGCCCGGACCATCCGGGCGTCCGCCCTGCACGAGTGCGGTATCGGGGTGGCGATCCATGACCGGAGGGTACCGGGCGCGGCGCGTTCAGGTTCCGTTCGGAGTCGGCCCCCGAACGGAACCCGCTGGACAAGCGGATCCGGATTCCCGAACCGCTGATACCGTGGGAGGACGTTCCTGGCTGCCGGCGAACCCGTCGGCGTCCCCCGGGGATGCGCCCGCTCTGGAATCCACTCGAGCGCGCGAACTGCTCGATAGGAGTTCCATGACCACCTCGTTCACCGATCTCGGTGTGCCTGCTGACCTTGCGGCCGTACTGGTGCGCAAGGGCATCGAGGCCCCGTTCCCGATCCAGGAATACACGATCCCCGACGCCCTGCAGGGCCTCGACGTCACCGGCCGCGCCCCCACGGGCTCGGGCAAGACCATCGCCTTCGGCCTCGCCGTCGCCGCGCAGGTCAGGCCCGCCAAGCCGAAGCGCCCGACCGCGCTGATCCTCGCCCCGACGCGCGAGCTCGCCGAGCAGATCATGCGCGAGGTCGAGCCGCTCGCCGCTGCGCGCGGCCTCAAGTGCGCCGCCGTCTACGGCGGTACCGGCTACGGCGCCCAGCAGAGCGCGCTGCGCCGCGGCGTCGAGATCCTCGTCGCGTGCCCCGGCCGCCTCGAGGACCTCATCCAGCGCCGTGACGTCGATCTCTCCGACGTCCACATCGTCGTGCTCGACGAGGCCGACCGCATGGCCGACATGGGCTTCCTGCCCGTCGTCCGCCGCCTCTTCGACCAGGTCCAGCCCGACCGCCAGACGCTGCTCTTCTCCGCCACGCTCGACGGCGAGGTCGAGAAGGTCGCCCGCGAGTACCAGCGCAACCCGGTCCGCCACGAGGCGGTTGCCGAGGAG
The DNA here is from genome assembly GCA_964588635.1 of uncultured Bifidobacterium sp. Taxonomy (GTDB): domain Bacteria; phylum Actinomycetota; class Thermoleophilia; order Gaiellales; family F1-60-MAGs149; genus F1-60-MAGs149. The sequence goes on along the minus strand of CAZPQP010000053.1, from coordinate 7,441 downwards.
CGCTCGGTCGGCGACGTCACGCACTACTTCTGGAAGGTGAAGCCGGACGACCGCGTCGACCTGCTCGTCGACCTCGTGCTGCGCACCGGCACGGTGATCGCCTTCTGCCGCACGCGGCACGGCGTCGATCGTCTCGCCAAGAAGCTGAACGCCGCCGGCGTCGGCGCGGCCAACCTGCACGGCGGCCGCTCGCAGTCGCAGCGCGACCGCGCCCTGCATGCGTTCACCAAGGGTCGCCTGCCGGTCCTCTGCGCCACGGACGTCGCCGCGCGCGGCATCCACGTCGATGACGTCTCGTGCGTCGTCCACTTCGACCCGCCGGCCGACAAGGCCGACTACGTGCACCGCTCGGGCCGCACCGGCCGCGCCGGTGAGGATGGCCTCGTCGTCAGCTTCGTCGGCAAGCAGGACGAGCACCCCGTCCGCAAGCTGCTCAGCCAGTTGAAGATCGACGCGCAGATCACGCCCGTCGACCTCGACCTGCTCGGTGAGATCAAGCCCGTCCGCGTCGACGCCAAGCGCCCGCCGGTCGAGTCCGAGCGCGTCGAGGCCGTCGTCAAGCACGAGCACAAGGCCGAGAAGCGTCATGAGGACCGCAAGCCGCACCACGGCGACAAGCATCGTCGCGACGACCAGCCGCGCAGCGGCGATCGTCCGCACCACGGCGACAAGCCCAAGCACGGCGATCGGCCGCACCATGGCGACAAGCACCGCCACGGCGACAAGCCGCGCCACGGCGACAAGGTCGAGGCCCGCGGCGAGACGCCGACGCGCGAGCACCACAAGCATCAGCAGTCGAACCGCTCCGTGCACACCAACGGGACGCCTGCGCCCAAGCCGGGCAAGCCCACGCCGGGCAAGGCCGCGGCGGCCAAGCTGCGGCACAAGCGCCGCAAGCGCAAGGTCGGCGCCTAGACCGTCTGTCAGTCATCGGGGGTGGTGTCGCTGGACTTCTCCAGCGGCACCATCGACCCGTTGCGCTTGCGCCCGAGGTTGCTCACGATCAGGGCGAGCACGGTGACGAGGTAGAGCTGGCCCATCAGGCCCTCCGCCACCGCGGCGAAGCGCCCGATCGTGTGCGCGGGCGTGAAGTCGCCGTAACCGACCGTTGCGAGCGTGATGTACGAGAAGTACAGGAACACCGACGTCGGCTGGTCGGGCCCCTGCACGAAGAAGGAATCGCCATTGGCCGCGCCCAGCGCCATGAACACGTAGGCGAAGAACAGCCCGAGCATCAGGTAGACGGTGATCGCGTTGACGACGACGCGCACGTCGATGATCGGCGCCTTCGCGACGCGGCTGAAGATGCGGATGATCACGCCCATGGTCAGCGCCGCGCTGAAGGCCGTGGCGACGAAGCGGCCCGAGTCGAGCCCGATCCAGCGGGCGGCGAGGCCGGCGACCGCGACGATCACGACGATGATGATCGGCGACGCGATGTAGGCGATCCGCCGCAGCCGCGGCCGCTTGAAGTGCGCGACGACGGCGATCTGGAAGAGGATGCTCTGCAGGAGCAGGGCGATCACGGCGGTGATGATCGACTTGTCGCCGATCGCGATGCAGATGAACGCCGCGAACGAGATCAGCGGTGCGATCAGGATGTGATCCTCGCGGGTCAGCTCCAGCCATTCGCTGCCGAACTTGCGCCGTGGGCGGTCGAGATGGCTCTGGTGCTTCGAGCCCTCCGTCACGCCTGCTCGGCCTTGTCGCGCGGGCCGAACATCCGCACGGTCTCCTCGTCGTCGCCGGGCGGGATCTCGGTTACGCCGAGCATGCGATCGATCACCATGTTCTGGAACCGGTGGCACGACTCCTCGAAGCGGTAGCACATGCGACCGCCCTCGTAGGCGGGGTTGCGGAGGCCGTCCTGGACGCGCTCGACGATGCCGATGTCCTCCTTGTTGACCTCGTCCCAGAAG
>CAZPQP010000053.1:0-5422 GCA_964588635.1 uncultured Bifidobacterium sp. | reverse complement strand
GGCGATCGGCCAGGTGCAGAAGCCGACGTACTTGCCGGGGCCCTGCCAGCGGTAGTGGTCGTCCATCGGCGAGACCTTGACCAGCGCCGGATGGACCCACGGCAGGTGGTAGTACTCCATGAAGTTCTCGCCGATCAGCTTCCAGTCGGCCTGGATGTCGTACTCGACGCGCCGCTGCAGGCGGTACTCGCCGAGGCGGTAGCCGGCGAGGCGCTCGGTCAGGTCGCCGAGCTCGTGCTCGAGCTCGGGGGTCTCGGGATCGAGGCAGACGAAGACGAGGAAGTTCCACTCGGTCACGCGCACGGCGTGCAGGCCCATCTCGTCCTTGTCGAAGGCCTTGACGTCCGCCATGTCGAACGCGATGCGGGCATCGACGGGCACGTCGCTCTCGGGCGTGAACAGCGGCGTCCCGAGGCACTTCCCGTCGAGGTCGTAGGCCCACGCGTGGTACGGACAGGAGAAGAAGCGCTTCACGTGGCCCGAGCCCTCGCACAGCCGCGCCCCACGGTGGCGGCACACGTTGTGGTGGGCGCGCAGCTCGCCCTCCTGGTTGCGGGTCACGATGATCGAGCGCCCGGCGACCTCGACGACGAGGAAGTCGCCCGGCTCGCGCACCTCGTCGGTCACGCACACCGGCACCCAGCTCCTGGCGAAGACCTCCTGCTGCTCGACCTCGTGGAAGTCCTGCGACGTGTAGGCGTCGGGGATCAGCGTCCATGCGAAGTCGACGGGAAGACGGGTCTTGGCGTACGTGTCCTCGAGGAGGAAGGCCTCGCGGGGAAGAGGGCGTTGCATGCCGAGGATGGTACCGCCGGCGCGCGGACTGGGCGACCGGCGTTCTACGGGATGAGATCGAGCAGCAACGTGGCGATCAGGACGGCGCTCGTGATGCCGAGACCGATGGCGCCGGCCCACAGCAGCCACCGCTGGATGCGTCCCACCTTGAGCACGCCCATGGCGCGGCCGTCGCCGCCGATGCGCGCGAGCGCGATCAGGATGGGCACGAGCAGGATCGCGTTGAGCACCTGCGACAGGAACAGGATCGGCAGCAGCGGGATGAAGGGCAGCGCGACGATCAGCGCCGCGAGCGCTGTCATCACCACGAACGTCCCGTAGAACAGCGGCGCCTCGCGGAAGGAGTCGTCGATGCGGGCCTCCATGCCGACGGCCTCGGACACGGAGTAGCCCGTCGACAGCGGCACGACGGCCGCGGCGAGCGTGCCGGCGGCGAGCAGGCCGACGCCGAACAGCGTGCTGGCGAGACCGCCGGCGAGCGGCTCGAGCGCGATCGCGGCGTCGGCGGCATCCTCGATCGAGGTCCCGGTGACGTGCAGCGTGGCGGCGCAGGCGATCACCACGAAGAGGCCGATCACGCCGGTCAGCACGGCGCCCGTGACGATGTCGATGTTCTCCGCCTTCAGCGTCTCGGCCTTGATCCGCTTGTCCACTGCGTACGACTGGATGAACGACAGGCCCCACGGCGCGATCGTCGTGCCGACGACCGCGACGGCGGTGATCAGCGCGCCCGTCTGCGCGCTCGTGCCGGGCACCAGCAGCCCGTGCAGCGTGGCGTCGTAGTCGGGATGGGCGAGCAGTCCGGACAGGACGTAGGAGGCGAGCAGCGCGCCGAGCGCGAGCAGGATGCGCTCGACGAGGTGGAACGACGAGCGGATCACGAGCATCGTGATGATGATCGCGGCCGCCGGCACGGACAGCTCGCGCGGGATGCCGACCAGTCCGAGCGCCGCGGCGATGCCGGCGTACTCGGCTGCGAGCGTGCCGAGGTTGGCGACGAGCAGGCAGGCGAGGATGCCGCCGCCGACGCGGACGCCGTACCGCTCGCGGACGAGGCCGATCATGCCCTGGCCAGTGGCGACGCCGATGCGCACGCCGAGCAGGTGGTAGAGCACGAGCATCCCGGTCGCGATCACGAGCACCCAGAGGAGCGCGTACCCGTGGTCGGCGCCCATCACCGCGTACGTGGTGATGCCCGCCGGGTCGTCGTCGGAGAGGCCGGCGATCAGCCCCGGTCCGAGGATCGCGAGGAACAGCGCGACACGTCTACGCACGCGGCACCCGGAAGCGACGGAGGTGCGGACGGTGCGGCGTGCGCGCCATGTGGGCACGGACGTCGCGGCTGCGCTCCGCGGGCAGCTGCGCGAGGACGTCGTGCTTCATCCGGTGCGGCAGCCGTCGGATCAGCCGCGCCAGGTGGTGCGTCTCGATCCGCGCGACGCGGTCGTGCGAGGCGTGCGCGATCACGCAGCTGCCGGTCACGGTCACGTCGTCGAGCTCGAGCAGGTCCTCGCGGTGGCGCCGGGCGACGGCGCGCAGGCCCAGCCGGCGGAGCACGGGACGCAAGCCCACCTCGAGCGCGACCGCCTCGAGCTCGCCGTCGACGGGCAGGAGGGCGACGTCGCCGATGCGCACGACGCGACGGTCGTCCGTGTCGACGACCTGGCGGTCGAGGATGCCGTCCCGCAGCGAGGTGAGGCCGGTCGCCGCCACCGGAGCGCCCAGTGCGAGCTCGCCGCGGTGCCAGTGCGCCTCGCACGTCTCGGCGTCGGTGACGACGGCGCGGACGGGCCAGGCCGCGCCGGTCGCGTCGACGAGGAGATCGCGCACCTTGGCGCCGCCGGCCAGGCGTCGGCCGAGCAGGTCGCTGAGCTCGACCGGAGCGGGGGCACGATCGGTCATGCGCCGAGGCTACCAGCGGCAGCCGGTCGGGAACCGGTAGGCTCCCGCGCCATGGAGGCCTTCATCGTCGATGCCGTTCGCACCCCCTTCGGGAGGAATCGCGGCGGACTCAGTGGGATTCGCGTGGACGATCTCGCCGCGCTCCCGCTCCGCGAGCTGATCGCGCGCCATCCCGAGCTCGACCCGGCGCAGGTCGACGAGGTGCTGCTCGGCGACACCAACCAGGCCGGCGAGGACAACCGCAACGTCGCACGGATGGCGCTGCTCCTGGCCGGACTGCCCGTCTCCGTGCCGGGCGTCACGCTCAACCGCCTCTGCGGTTCGGGCGGCGAGGCGATCATCCAGGGCGCGCGCATGCTCCGCTGCGGCGACGCCGAGGTGGTCATCGCCGGCGGCGTGGAGGGCATGAGCCGGTCGCCGTTCATCCTGCAGAAGCCCGACGAGGTGCTGCCGCGCGACATGAAGCTGCACTCGACCGCGGTCGGCTGGCGCATGGTCAACCCGGCGATGCCGGAGGAGTGGCTGCTGTCGCTGGGCGCCGCCGCCGAGCAGACGGGTGTGCGGCTCGGGATCACGCGGGAGCAGATGGACGCGTGGTCGGTGCGCAGCCACACCCGCGCGCACGCCGCGTGGGAGGCCGGGCTGCACGACGCCGTCGTCATGCCCGTCGAGGACGTCATCCGCGACGAGAGCATCCGGCCCGCCACGACGATGGAGACCCTGGCCGGGCTCAAGCCCGCCTTCACGAAGGACGGCGTGGTCACGGCCGGCAACTCCTCGCCGATCAACGACGGCGCGCTGGCGATGCTGGTGGCGACAGAGCAGGCCTGCACGACGCGCGGCTGGGAGCCGTTGGCGCGGATCGGGCAGAGCGTCACCGTGGGCGTCGCCCCGCAGGAGTTCGGCTACGCGCCGGTGCCTGCGATCCGCGCGCTGCTCGCCAAGGCGGGCCTGACGCCCGCCGACATCGACGTCTGGGAGCTGCAGGAGGCGTTCGCCGCCGTGCCGCTCGCCGTGCTCCACGAGATCGACGGCATCGACGAGGAGCGGATCAACGTCCATGGCGGCGCAATCGCGTACGGCCATCCGCTCGGCGCCTCGGCGCCGCGCCTCGTGCTCGACTGCGCGCGGGAGCTGCAGCGCCGCGGCGGCGGCACCGGCCTCGTCGCCGCCTGCATCGGCGTGGGCCAGGGCCAGGCCCTGCTCGTGCACGTCGGCTGATTCCCCTGCAAATCGCCGAAAACCGGCTAGCATCCCGACATCATTCGCCGTCACGTCCCGGAAAGGGAACACCGCATGACCCGCAAGTACTCGCTCAAGGACGATCAGGTCCCGCGCCACTGGTACAACATCGCCGCCGACCTGCCGAGCATGCCGCCGCCGCCGCTGCATCCTGGCACCGGCCAGCCGATCGGCCCTGACGACCTCGCGCCGCTCTTCCCGATGGCCCTGATCGGCCAGGAGGTCTCGGCCGACCGTGAGATCGCGATTCCCGACCCGATCCGCGACGTCCTCGCGATGTGGCGCCCGACGCCGCTGCTGCGCGCCGAGAACCTCGAGGCCGCGCTCGGCACGGACTGCAAGATCTTCTACAAGTACGAGGGCACGTCGCCGGCCGGCTCGCACAAGCCGAACACCGCGATTCCGCAGGCCTGGTACAACAAGCAGGAGGGCGTCAAGCGCATCTCCACGGAGACCGGCGCCGGCCAGTGGGGCTCGGCGCTCTCGTTCTCGGGTGCCCAGTTCGACCTCGAGGTCAAGGTCTACCAGGTGCGTGCGTCCTACGACGCGAAGCCGTTCCGCCGCTCGATGATCGAGACGTGGGGCGGCTCCATCGTCGCCAGCCCGTCGATGGACACGAACGCGGGCCGCGCGATCCTCGAGACCGACCCGGACTGCCCCGGCAGCCTCGGCATCGCCATCTCCGAGGCCGTCGAGGACGCCGCCACGCGCGACGACACGAAGTACGCGCTCGGCTCCGTGCTCAACCACGTGCTGCTGCACCAGACGATCATCGGCCAGGAGGCCCAGGAGCAGCTGAAGGAGGCCGGGGCGTACCCCGACGTCGTCATCGGCTGCGTCGGCGGCGGCTCGAACTTCGCCGGCATCTCGTTCCCGTTCCTCGCCGACAAGATCGCGGGCAAGGACATCCGCGTCGTGGCCGTCGAGCCCGCCGCGTGCCCGACGCTGACGCGCGGCCACTACGGCTACGACTTCGGCGACACGGCGCAGCTGACGCCGCTGATGCCGATGCACACGCTCGGCCACGGCTTCATCCCCGACACGATCCACTCGGGTGGCCTGCGCTACCACGGCGCCGCGCCGATGGTCTCGCATCTGCTGAACCTCGGCCTGATCGAGGCCGTCGCCTATCCGCAGCGCGAGTGCTTCACCGAGGCCGTCCGCTTCGCTCGCACCGAGGGCATCATCCCGGCGCCGGAGCCGACGCACGCGATCCGTCACGTCGTCGCCGAGGTCGAGCGGGCCCGCGAGGAGGGCGTCTCCAAGACGATCCTGTTCAACCTCTGCGGCCACGGCAACTTCGACCTCGCCGCCTACGACGCGTACTTCAACGGCACGATGGAGGACATCGAGCTGCCGCAGTCGGAGCTCGACGCCGCGGCGAAGAGCCTCGAGGGTCTGCCGGCGATCGCGTAGACGATGCGAAGGCCTCGAGGTGTTCCCGTCGTCACGGCCGCTTCGCCACCAGCAGCAGGTCCTCGCC
>CAZPQP010000052.1:0-11402 GCA_964588635.1 uncultured Bifidobacterium sp. | reverse complement strand
GATCAGGAATCGAGGGCGTTGGTTAACAGAGGGGTCTGACCCCTCTGTTAACTACAGGTGCTCGGTTGGCGCCGAGCGCAACAGGTCGAGCGCGTGGTTGAGCACCGGCTGGACGACGTCGAACAGCTCGCCGCACGCCTTCGGGCTGCCGGGGAACGACAACACGAGGGTGGAGCGGCGGATGCCGGAGACGCCGCGGCTGAGCATGCCGTGCGGCTTGACCCGCATCGAGAACGCGCGCATCGCCTCGTCGATGCCCGGCGTCTTGCGGTCGTAGATCGGACCCAGCGCCTCGGGGGTGACATCGCGCGGGGCGAAGCCCGTGCCGCCCGTGACGAGCACGAGCTCGGGCGCGTCGGCGGCATCGGCCCAGGCCGACACCTGCGCGGCGATCTGGTCGGCCTCGTCGGGCACCGTCACGCGCCCGGCGATGTCGAAGCCGCTCATCACGGCCTTCTCGGCGAGCACGTCGCCGGAGCCGTCCTCGCGCGCGCCGTGGAAGACCCCGTCGGAGACCGTCAGCACGCAGACGCGCATCACGCCTCCGGGCGCCGCCACGAGCCGCTCTTGCCGCCGTCCTTCTCCCACAGCTCGATGGCATTGATCGAGATCGTCGGGTCGGTCGACTTGAGCATGTCGTGCACGCAGAGCGCGGCGGCGCTGGCGGACACGAGCGCCTCCATCTCGACGCCCGTGCGGCCCTCGACGGCGCACTCGGCCTCGACGCGCACGCAGCCCGCAGCGCGATCGACGCTGAGGTCCACGCGGACGTGGTCGAGCAGCATCGGGTGGCACAGCGGCAGCAGGTCGGGCGTGCGCTTCGCCGCGGCGATGCCGGCCACGCGCGCGGTCGCCAGGACGTCGCCCTTGGCCACCTTGCCGTCCTCGATCTTCGCGAGCGCCTCATCGGTCATGTGGACCTCGGCGCGGGCCAGCGCGCGGCGGCGGGTGATCGGCTTTTCGCCGACGTCGATCATGCGGACATCCGTCATGCGCCGGAGTGTATTCGCTCAGCGGTGCGCTGTATGCTTGCAGCGAGCGTCATCCCCCGACGGCGCCTTCACGAAAGGGGTGGAACATGGCTTCCACAGATACCCTCACCCCCCAGGATTGGCACGAAGTCGTCTCGCCGCCGGCGGACGTGCAGGCTGCGGTTGCCGCGTTGGTGCCCGACACCAACGGCGCACCGCTGACGACCGTGCAGCTCGCGGACCTGTCCGAGGCCATCGCCAACGACCCCTCGATCTGGCGCGACCTGATCGTCGCCGACCCGGATCGCCGGCGCTACCGCCTGCTGTTCGAGGACGATCGCCTCGACGCGTGGGTGATCATGTGGATGCCGGGCCAGGGCACGGGCTACCACGACCACTCGTACTCCGCCGTTGGCCTGTGCGGCGCCGAGGGCGCCGTGGTCGAGAAGCAGATGACGCTGCCCTCCGGTCACAGCGAGGTGATCGTCGGCCCCGGCGATCGTCGCGAGGGCGCATCGGGCTACATCCACTCCGTCGCGCACCACGAGGGCGGCCCCGCGATCACGATCCACTCGTACTCGCCGCCGCTGATCGAGGTTGGCCAGTTCCGCGTTGACGCCGAGGGCCACCTCGCGCGCTACCCCGAGCCGGGACGCAAGGAACTGCTCGACAACACGATCGCCCAGATCGCACCCGACCTGGTCTGAACGTCAGACCGCGCGCAGCTCCGCCGCGGCCTGATCCAGCACCTCGATCAACCGCTCGACGTCGGCTGCCGTGGTGTCCGGGCAGACGAGGCACATGTTGTGGAACGGCGTCACGAGGATGCCGTTGTTGAGCGTGACCAGGTGCAGCCACTCCTCGACGTCCTCGTCGTGGGCGTCGTGCGACTCCGTGCCGTTCCTCGGCATGTCGGCGCAGAAGCGGAACTCGGCGCGCGCGCCGAGCCCCTCGACGACCCACGGGAGGTCATGACGGTCGATCACGGCCTGCATGCCCTCGAGCATCTTCGCGCCGAGGTCGCACATGCGCGCGAAGGCCTCATCGGTGAGCACGTGCTCGAGCGTGCCGCGCGCTGCGGCCATCGACAGGGCGTTGCCGGCGAGGGTGCCGCCGACGCCGCCCGTGTCGACGTAGTCCCCCGCCGGATCGCTCTGGATGCGCGCGTCGATCTCGGCCGTCACGCCGTACGCACCGATCGGCACGCCGCCGGCGATGCTCTTGCCCATCGTGACGATGTCGGGCTGGAGCCCCCACGCCTGCGTGCAGCCGCCCGGACCGGCGGAGAACGTGTGCGTCTCGTCGATCACGAGCAGTGAGCCGGCGTCCCTGATCAGCCTTGTCGCCGCTTCCCAGTAGCCCGGGTCCGGCAGCACGATGCCCATGTTCGTCAGCGCCGGCTCGGCCAGCACGCAGGCCACGTCGCCGTGCGCCAGCTCGCGTTCGAGCATCGCGAGATCGTTGAACTCCACGACGCGCGTGGTGAGCGCCGGATCGACCTGCGGACCGACGTTGCCGGGCTTGCTCGTCGGCACGCCATCCTCCAGCGCGATGATCGTCTCGTCCACGGAGCCGTGGTAGCAGTAGCTCATGATCAGCACCTTCGGCCGACCGGTCAGCTGGCGCGCGGTGCGGAGCACCCAGCGGTTGGCGTCGGTGGCCGTCAGCGAGAACGTCCACTTGGCCATGCCGAAGCGGCGGGACAGCTCGTCGGCCACCCAGATCGCGTCCTCCGTCGGCAGCATCGTCGTGACGCCACCGAGGTCGCCCATGCGGCGCTGCACCGCAGCCACGGTCGCGTCGGGCGAGTGACCGGCCATCGCACCGGTGTCGCCGAGGCAGAAGTCGATCAGCTCGTTGCCGTCGACGTCCGTGATGCGATTGCCCTTGGCCCGGTCGAAGAAGATCGCGTGCTGCCCGGCCCAGATCTGCATCCACTGCATCGGCACGCCGCCGATCATGTGCGCGTTCGCCTGCTCGGCCAGCTCCTGCGACCGCTTGGTGCGGCTGGCGAGCGTGGCGCGCTCCCGCGCGATCAGCTCGGCGAGGCGGGTGCGGTCGATCTCGAGGCGGTCGGTGCGCGGCATGGGGGCTCCCGGTCGATTCGACACGGGATGGTACTGCCGGTGTCACGATTGCGTCCATGGATACGCCGCCCTTCACCCGCGTGGTCGCCGCGCTGCCGCCGAGCGTGCCGTTCGTCGGCCCCGACCAGATCGAGCGCGAGAGCGGCGTGCCGTTCCGGGCCCGTCTCGGCGCGAACGAGAACGTGCTCGGCCCGTCGCCACGGGCGATCGCCGCCATCGGCGCCGTCGCGGCCGAGGCATGGAAGTACGGCGATCCCCTCGCCCATGACCTCCGCACGGCGCTGTCCGAGCACCATGGCGTGCCGCTCGAGGCGATCGTCGCCGGTCAGGGCATCGATGGGCTGCTCGGCAATGCCGTGCGCCTGTTCGTCGAGCCGGGCACGCCCGTCGTGATGGCCCACGGCGGCTACCCGACGTTCTCGTTCCACGTCCGCGCCTCCGGCGGGCGGCTCGTCGAGGTGCCGTATCGGGATGACCGCGCTGACTTGGACGCGATGGCGGCCGCCGCGCATGCCGAGGGCGCGCGCCTCGTCTACCTCACCAATCCCGACAACCCGATGGGGACGAGCTGGGATGCCGCGGCCCTGACCGCCTTCCGCTCCGCACTGCCCGCCGACACGATGCTCCTGATCGACGAGGCCTACATCGAGTTCGCGCCGGCCGGAACCGCACCGCCCTTCGCGCTCGACGATCCGGCCGTGCTCCACTTCCGCACGTTCTCGAAGGCGTACGGCCTCGCCGGCCTGCGCGTCGGCTACGCCATCGGGGCTCCGGCGACGATCGCCGCGTTCGATCTCGTACGCGAGCACTTCGGCATGGGCCGCCTGCAGCACGCGGGCGCCATCGCCGCGCTGGCGGATCAGGAGCACCTGCAGACCGCGATCGCGTTCACGGCAGCGGGCCGCGAGCGGATCATGGGCATCGCCGCCGGGCTCGACCTCGCTGTCGTGCCGTCGAGCGCCAACTTCGTCTGCATCGACCTCGGCCGAGACGGCGCCTTCGCCCGTGCGGTGTGCGCGGAGCTGAATCGCCGCGGTGTGTTCATCCGCATGCCCTGGGTCGCGCCGCAGGACCGCTGTCTGCGCGTCAGCGTCGGCGACGCCGAGGCGTTCGCCCTCCTCGAGCGCGAGCTGCCCGCCGTGCTCGCCACGGTCTGACCGCAGCCCACCCGCGGGGGAGTGCGCGCCCGCACACGCGTCAGATCGACGCGCCGCCGGCGTCCTCTACGGTGAGAGCAATGACCGGTCGTCACCTGATCCTCCCCCTCGCGCTGCTCGCGCTGCTCGCGGGCACCGCCACGGCCTCGGCGAGCACGCTCGTGACGCGCAATCCCCAGAGCGGCGTGAAGCTCGAGGTCAACCGCAACGGCGTCGCGATGATGACCGTGAAGGTCGGCGGCCGCTGGCAGCACATCCTGGCCTGGGGTGCGATCAATCTCTCGCGCGGACGCCTGCGCCTCGACTTCTCCGGCGGACAGGGCGAGAGCGGCGCCAGCTGGCAGACGTTCCGCAACGTGTGCCGGCCCTACCGCGGCGAGCAGTTCGCCGGCATCGAGATGGCCGTCGCCAAGTGCACCGCGCCGGACGGCAGTCACTGGGCCGTCCAGCAGTGGAAGCGCGCGGTGCGCAACTACGGCGGCACCAACGGGTCGACCGAGGTGAGGATCTCGCACTGGCGGGGCCCCGTCGCCGACCTCGAGGTCTTCGCCGACTGGTCGCGCTACGGCCCCAGCAAGGGCGTCAAGTGGCCGCACCTCTTCGGCACCTACACCTGGCAGGGCATCCCGGTGGCCGTCGGCGAGGCCACGCCGGAGGGCGTGCCGCTCGACGACGACGGCCGCAACCTCTACCTCGACAGCCTCAACGCCGACTACGGCTTCCCGCCCGGCACCATGCAGTGGAGCCGCGTCAACGGCTTCCTCGCCAACCGCCCCTACGGCCAGTTCTGCTTCGAGATCGGACCCAAGGGCGAGGTCTCGCGCCTGGCCGGCATCTCCACGCTCAACCGCTACCGCATGACCGTCAGCGGGCCGGGCGTCACGCCGGATGTCCGAGTCGTGTTCGACGGACCGCCCTCGCCCTACGACCCGTACTGGCAGCTGACGATGAACGAGATCCAGCGCCAGGTCGTCGGCGACATCAACGCCAGCTGCGGCAATCCCCCACCGCCGACGTTCTGAGGCCCCACCCCACGGGAGCGGCCTGACGCCGGCCGTCTGGCATGCTCCGTCCCATGGCAGACCACGCCACCGCGGCGCACGCCGTCAGCAAGATCGGCGACCGCATGCCCCTCGTGGTCGGGCTGCTGCTGACCTCGCTGACCCTGCGGCCGCAGGTCGTCGGCGTCGGGCCGCTCGTGCCGGAGATCCAGCGTTCCCTGGACATGTCGCATGCGTTCACCGGTCTGCTCGTGACGATCCCGGTGCTGTGCCTCGGCATCTTCGCGCCACTCGCGCCGGTCATCGCCGGGCGCATCGGCGCGATCAACGCCGTCAGCGCCGCCGGGCTCCTGATCGCCCTCGCCGGCATGGCCCGCGCCTTCGTGCCGGGCGCAACCGGGCTGATCCTGTTCACGTTCCTCGTCGGCGTCGGCATGGGCGTCGGCAACGCGCTGATGGTGATCGCGGTCAAGGAGCGCTTCGCCGACCGGCCGCTGCTGCTGACCGCCGTCTACTCCACCGGGATCCAGTTCGGCGCGACGGCCTCCGCCGTCGTGGCGGTGCCGCTCTCCCTCTGGCTGGGCGACTGGCGCTGGTCGCTGCTCGTGATGTCGGCCGCCAGCCTCCTGTTCGTCCTCGCGTGGATCGTCGCGACGCGCAACATGCACGTCGAGCGCCAACGTGGCGTCTTCCCCCGCTTCCCGCTGCGCAGCAGCATCGTCTGGAGCTTCGCCGCGATGTTCGGCCTGATGGGCGTCGTCTTCTACGGCCTCGCCACCTGGGCGCCCTCCGCCTACGTCGAGCTCGGCTACTCGGAGACCTCCGTCGGCTGGCTGGCGGCGCTGTACAACATCGGCACGCTGCCCACCTCGCTGGCCGTAGGTCTGATCGGGGAGCGCGTGACACGGCGGCAGGCGCTCGTCGCGGCGAGTGCGGTCATGACGCTCGCGACGCTCCTCTTCGCACTCGTGCCCGCACTCGGGTTCGAGTGGATGCTGCTCGCCGGCATCGCCAACGGGATGATGTTCACCGTCACGATGAGCCTGCCGCTCGACGTCGCCGACAGCCCGATCGACGTGGGCGCAGCCGCCGGCATGATGCTGTTCGTCGGCTACCTGATCACCGCCTGCGCGCCGTCCGCGCTCGGCGGGGTCCGCGACCTGACCGGCAGCTTCGACCTCGTGCTGCTCGCCTTCCCGATCGCCGCCGCCCTCTTCTGCCTGCTCGCCATGACGCTGTCGCCCGCTCGGCTGCAGCGCGGCATCCGGCAGACCTGAGCGAGCGCAGGGGAATATCCCACGGTTCGACTAGGTTTATCCCTCCGAACGTCCGCATCACCCGAGGAGACCCAAGTGACCGACACGTCGATCCTGTTCCAGTCCGCCAAGCTCGGCTCGCTTGAGCTCAAGAACCGCCTCGCGGTCGCGCCGATGACGCGCGTCAGCGCCACGGAGGACGGCCTCGCCACGCAGGCCATGGCCGACTACTACGCCAAGTTCGCCCGCGGCGGCTTCGGACTGATCATCGTCGAGGCCTCGTACGTGGACCAGAAGTTCGCGCAGGGCTACCACTTCCAGCCGGGCATCGCCACGGCCGCGCAGCGCGACGCGTGGAAGGTCGTCGTCGACGCCGTCCACGACGCCGGCGCCAAGATCTGCATGCAGCTCGTCCACGCGGGCGCCCTCAACCAGGGTCGCAACGCGAACTACGAGCAGGGCTCGATCGCGCCGTCGGCCGTCACGCCGAAGGGCGAGATGCTGACGTTCTACCGCGGCGAGGGCGGGTACGACACGCCCCGCGAGATCACGACCGACGAGATCATCGAGGTCAAGGACGCCTTCGTGTCCGCCGCGGTCTTCGCGCTCGAGGCCGGGTTCGACGCCGTCGAGGTGCACGGCGCCAACGGCTACCTGCTCGACCAGTTCTGGACCGCGTACACGAACCAGCGCACCGACGAGTACGGCGGCAGCGCCCGCAACCGCATCCGCCTCGACGAGGAGATCATCAAGGCCGCGGTCGCCGCGACGCAGGGCAGGATCCCGATCGGACTGCGTCTCTCGCAGAGCAAGGTCAACGACTTCGAGTACCAGTGGGCGGGCGGCGAGCAGGATGCGGCCGACATCTTCCCGGTGCTCGACGAGGCCGGCGTGGGCTTCATCCACATCACCGAGCACGTCGCCACCGACGAGGTGTTCGGCTCGGGCCACTCGCTCGCCGGCCTCGCCAAGAAGCACTCGAAGGCCCCGGTCGTCGTCAACGGCGGTCTCGGCGATCCGGCGGTCGCCGCCGGTGTGATCGCCGCTGGCGACGCGGACGTCATCGCCCAGGGCAAGGCAGCCCTCGGCAATCCGGACTGGCCCGCCAAGGTCCAGGCCGGTGAGCCGCTCGCCGACTTCGACTTCGGCATGTTCAGCCCCCTCGCGGACCTGGCCAGCCAGGCCGCCTGGGAGGCCGCGCAGCAGAGCTGATTCCAGCATGACGAAGGGGGCTGGCACTCCACCGGAGTGCCAGCCCCCTTCTCTATGGGCCGTGTAGGGATCGAACCTACGACCTTGGGATTAAGAGTCCCCTGCTCTGCCAGCTGAGCTAACGGCCCGCGGCGGGAATCCTACCCAAGGATCGCGCGACTGCGCTCCACCTATTGGGTGGCGGGCGCCAGCGACTCCTTGAGCCGCTTGATCTCGTCCTTGACCTTGCCCGTGAGCGGATCCTCGGGCGCCAGCTTGATGAATCGCTGGTACGCGGTGATCGCCCCGGACGTGTCGTTGGCCGCCGTCGCGATCTGGCCGAGCCGGAACCAGGCCGCCGGATCGTCCGGCCTGACCTCGGTCACGATCGTCTGCGCCACGACCGCCGCGGTGTAGGCCTCGGAGGACTGGGTCTGCAACGGGGAGACCTTCTCGGAGACGGCGGAGAGCTTCGCGCTCGCTAGCGCCTCCTGCGCGGTCTGGAACGGCGTGGCGCCGTTCGACTGACCGGGGATCACCTGCTGCGGCACGGCACTGCGACCATCGATCGTGCCGCCGCCCTGTGCGGCGGCGTACATCGTCTGGGCCTTCTGCACCGCCGCGGCGGCCTGCGCGAGATAGACATCGGCGACGGCGGACTGCACGTCCGCGTCCTTCGGCGCCAGCTCCGCGGCCTTTGCCGCGGCCGCGGCGACCTTGTCGAGCTGTCCCGCGCCGACCTCGGCCTGCGCCAGCTCGAGCCACACCTGCGGATCGTCAGGTGACGCCTTGGTCGCGGCCTCGGCCTTCTGCACCGCGCTGTCGTCCACGCTCGTCGTGACCGGGCTGGAGTCGTTGTTCTGGCCGATCAGATCGACCAGCGACGGCCCGCTGGTGCCGACGCCGGCGAACACGAAGGTGATGCCGAACACGACCGCGAGGGCGAGGAACACCCACTTGCCGTTCTTGCGCATGCGCTCGTTGAGCGTGGGCGTCGCCGAGTACGGCGCCTCCTGGCGCTTCTTCGGATGACGCGTGGCACCGCCGTCACGGGAGGCGCGCGTGTGGTTCGTGTTCCTGCTCTTCGACATCAGCCCTGGGTTCCGATCATCCGCGTCCGAGCCGGTCGCGCGGCGGCGAGCGCGGCGGCGAGACGACTCTCGTCGGTGGCCCTACGGTAGCGCACGACGCCGTCCACGACGGTGAGCAGCGTGCGCTCCGGTGAGCCGGAGAACACGGCGCTGACGATCGGATCCTCGACCTCGGCGAAGGGCGTGCCGACGAGATCGATGGCCGTGAGGTCGGCGCGCTTGCCCACCTCGAGCGTGCCGATGACATCGGCATAGCCGAGCGCACGGGCGCCGCCGATCGTCGCGAGCTCAAGCGCCTGGTGCGCGGTGAGGGCGTCCGGCAGGGCCTCGCGCGAGCGCGCCGTGAAGATCGCGGTGCGCAGCTCGGCCCAGAGGTCGAAGTCGACGGCGGAGGCCGGCGAGTCGGTGCCGATGCCGACATGCACGCCCGCGGCGAGCATGTCGGCAAGTGGCGCAGCGCCGCAACCGAGCAGCGCGTTGGAGCGCGGGCAGTGGGCAATGCCCGCACCGCCGGCGGCGACCATCCGTGCATGCTCGGGGGTGATCTGCACCATGTGCACGAGCAGGACGTCGGGACGCAGCAGGCCCAGCTCGGCCATCAGGTCGACGGGATGCAGGCCGGAGGCCTCGACCTCCGCGAGGTCGCGCAGCGCGATCGCGACGGGGCCGGTGCCGGTGGCGATCGCCTCGAGCTCGCCCTTCGACTCGGCCACGTGCGTGATGATCGACAGGCCCTCGGCGCGCGCCAGCTCGTCGAGCGCGCGGTAGAGCGCCGGCGTGACGGTGTAGGGCGCATGCGGCGAGATGCCGACGCGGATCAGCGGCGAGGCCTCGGCGCGATGCGCCTGGATGCGCTCCCACGTGCGCTCGACCGTCGGCGCGGGATCGGCGCCCTTGCCGCCGAACGCCTCGATATCGACGATGCCCCGCAGCCCCGCCTCGCTGGCCGCCCGCACCGAGGCGCCCGCAAACGAGGCATCGGCGATCGTGCCGACGCCGGACCGCAGGTTCTGCAGCGCGCCGAGCGCCGCGATCGCCTCGACATCGCCGGGCTCGAGCCGGGGTCGCCGCGCCACGTGGTCCGCGATCCACGGGCCGAACGTGAGGCCGTCGCCGAAGCCGCCATACGACGCGTACTCGAGATGCGTATGGACATTGACGAGCGCCGGCAGCAGGATCGCCGCACCGAGCTCCTCGACCTGCGCGTCGGGATGCGCCGTCAGGACCTCGGCCCGCGTCCCCACCGCGACGATCTCGCCATCACGCACCGCCACCGCGCCGCCGCGCAGCGGGGCCGCGCCGACCGGCAGCACGTGGTCGGCGGCGTAGACCTCGGTCACGCGTCGCCGCCGGCAGCGGCGTCGAGCTCGGTCGTCGCCTCCTCCGGCACGTCGAGCTCGTCGCCCTTGCGCTTCTCCACGAACAGCGCCACGTAGATCGACATCTCGTAGAGGCCGAGCAGCGCGGCGAAGATGATCAGCATCGAGATCACGTCGCCGCCCGGCAGCGCGGCCGCGACGATCGACATGCCGAAGATCGCGTAGCGGCGGTGGCGACGCATCCACGCCGAGCGCATCAGGCCGACGGTGCTGAGCACGAACACGCCCGTCGGCAGCTGGAAGATCAGACCGCACGCGATCAGGATCGTCACCACGAACGAGTAGTAGTCGCCCGCCTGCACCTGCCGGTTGTACAGGTCGGCGTCGAAGCCGACGAGGAAGCCGAGGGCCGAGGGCAGGACCAGGAAGTAGCCGAAGGCGAGCCCGACGAAGAACAGCGAGGACGCGGCGCTCAAGTACGGCCACGTGCGGCGGTCGTGATCCGGATCGAACGCTGGCATCACGAAGGCGTAGACCTGGTAGATCAGCACCGGGATCGCGAGGATCACCGCACCTGCCAACGCGATCTTCAGCGAGATCGTGAACGGCTCGGCGACGCCCAGCACGATCGGATCCGGGACGCTCGCGGGCAGCGGGCGGTTGAGGAACTCGATGATCCGCTCGTGCTGCCAGAAGCACAGGCCGAAGCCGACGGCCAGCGCCAGCAGGCTGATGATGATGCGATTGCGGAGCTCCTCGAGGTGATCCGTGATGTGGATCTGCTCGGTGTGCTCGACACGGCGGGTGTTGCGGAGACCGGAAAGCATGGTGAGGTCGCCCCGGGGAGCGCGCTACTCCGCCGGCGGCGGTGCCGGGGTGGACGACGGCGCGGCGGCGGCAACGACGGGCGGCGCGACCGGCGGTGCGGCGGGCGGCGTATCGGCGGCGACCGGAGCCTCCGCGGCGACCGGAGCCTCCGCGGCGGCGGGAGCCGCGGCCGGGACGACGGCGGCGTCTACGGGAGCCGAGGCCGCGTCAACCTCGCCGGCGAGCCCCTTGCGGAAGTCGCGCATGCCGGAGCCGATGCCGCGGCTGATCTCGGGCAGCTTCTTGGGACCGAACACGAGCAGGCCGATCACCAGAACGATCGCGATCTCACCGATTCCGAAGTCAAAAGGCATGTCAAGCTCCTCGCTGCAGGGCGAAGGCTACCATCGAACGAACGGCCGGAGAACGGGCAGGCGAACCGGCTGACCGGTCGCTCGGAGGTCAGGACTGCGGCGGCGTGGTCTCGGCGGCCGGGGCGGCCTGCTCGGCGACCGGCGCGGC
>CAZPQP010000051.1:0-11447 GCA_964588635.1 uncultured Bifidobacterium sp. | reverse complement strand
GAGAACTACGTCAAGAACCTGCTCTGGCTCGGCTTCACGGAGGAGGACGTCGCGAACGGCGGTTCCGACCGCCTGGTGGACGAGCTCGTCTTCTGGGGCGACGAGGACGCGATCGTCGAGCGCCTGCGCGCTCACCACGCCGCCGGCGCCGATCACGTCGCGATCCATCCCGTGCGCGACGAGCACGATCCGCTCGGGGTCGAGACCTTCGCGCGCCTCGCGGCGCATCTCGCCTAGGTCGTCACGATCGTCAGACGCCAGGGCGCGCCGGCGCGCTCAGGCGGATCGAGCTCGCACGGGAAACGACGACGCACGAGCGACGCCAGCTGCTCAACGCTCTTCGGCGTCTCCCCCGTCTCCGCCACGAAGCGTGCCACCTCGCCGCGCGTCTTCTTCGCGTCGTGCGAGACGACGGTGCGCTTGCCTGCGGCCTCGCGGACGACGGAGACATGTGCCGTACGCTCGGCCAGCGCGCCGCTCGGTCGCCAGGCCGCCACGTAGGTCGCGGAACGGCAGTCGAGGATCACGCCCCGCCCCGCCGCCTTGACGAGCTCCGGATCGAGCAGCGGCCGCCAGCGCCTGGCGTCGATCTCGCGCTTGTAGGTCGCGATGCGATCGCCGGGCCGCACCGCACCGTATTGCGCCGAGATGATCACGAAGCGCCGCTGCATCGAGGCGGGCAGCGTCGGCAGGTCGAGCGCGGCGTAGAGCACCCCGGTGTAGATGTCGCGCGCTGGCAGCGCCGGCGCCTCGCGCAGCGCCGGCGTGAGCAGCCGCTCTCGCTCCGCGGTCAGGGCTGGGAACGAGAGGCGTGCGAGGTCGAGCGGCCGGCCCTTGACGGGCTGGGCCTTGCCCTCGCTGGGCGGCAGCAGGAACAGCACGGCCGGATCGTCGCAGGAGCCACCACGGGCACGGGGTGCGGCTTGGCACACTGGCACCATGGCCGGCTTCGTCGACGTCCACTCGCACCTCGTCTTCGGCGTCGATGACGGCGCGCAGTCGCTCGAGCATGCGATCGACATGCTGACCGAGGCACGCGACAGCGGCACGCGCCTCGTCTTCGCCACCCCGCACATCGTGCCGCCGTACCTCGACTGGAACGCCTCGCAGGAGCGTGTGGCGCGCATCAGGCGCAACTTCACCGCGCTGCAGGCCCGCACGCCGAAGGGCATCGAGGTGCGCCTCGGGTTCGAGGTCACCGCCCGCCCGCACCGCCTGCGCCCCGACGACGACCCGGCGCGCTTCCGCCTCGACGGCACGGAGCTCGTGCTGATCGACGGACCGCAGGCCGGGCCGTGGTTCGGCGACTCCACGATGGAGCGCCTGATCCGCCGCATCCGCGCCGAGGGCCTCACGCCGATCCTCGCCCACCCCGAGCGGCGTGCCGCGTGGCGCCGCGAGCCGCCTGACCCGGGCTTCGCCGAGCGCATGAAGACCGCCGGCGCCCTGCTGCAGATCGACGCGTCGGGCCTCACCGGCGCCGATGGTCCGAACACCGACGTCGAGTCGCGTCGCCTGCTTGCCGAGGGGCTGATCGACCTGATCGGCTCCGACGGCCATGGCACGCGTTCGCCCGTGCGCCTCGACATCGCGCGCGAACTGGCCGCAGAGGTGATCGGCGAGGCCGCCGCCACGCGTCTCGTCGACGGCTCGGCCCTCGGGCTCTGACGCCTGCGGCGACTAGAGTCCCCGCCATGGACGCCACCTGCGACGTGCTTGTGATCGGCGCCGGCCTCGGGGGTCTGCGCGCTGCGCGCGATCTCGCGGATCTGGGCCATTCCGTCGTCGTGCTCGAGGCACGCGACCGCGTCGGCGGCCGCGGTCGCACCTCGGCCCTGGATGGTCGCCTCGTCGAGCTCGGCGGTTCGTGGTTCACGCCCGAGCATGAGCAGGTGAAGGCCGAGCTCGCGCGCTACGGGCAGCCCACGCGGGACTTCCCCACGCAGCTGCACGCGCGCTGGCGCACGGGCGGCGAGCTCCGACACGGCCTGCCGGTCCCCTGGGACGAGCTGCCGTCACTCGAGCATGCGCTGGCGCAGATCGCCGCCGATGCCGAGGCCTACGGCGCGGGCACCTTCACGGGGGCGGACCGCTCCGCCCTCCAGTACATCGAAGATCTGGAACCGGCGTCCGCCGTGCGCGACTTCCTGCTCGGCTGGTGGCAGTTGATGGGCGGCGCGCCGCCGGAGGCCGGCTCCGTCGTCGACGCGATCGGATCGATCGCCGGGCACGGTGGTCTCAGCGGACTGCTCACCTGCCTGGCCCACGGCCCCGGCGCCGGTTGGAGCGCCCTCGCCGAGGCGATGGCCGCCGATGGCATCACCGTCGAGCTCGACGCGCCTGTCACCGCACTCGACGTGACCGATGGCGCCGTCTGCACGACAGCCGACGGGCGCACGTGGCACGCGCGCGCCGTCGTGATCGCCGTCCCCGTCAACTGCCTGCCCGCGATCTCATGCTCGCCCGCCTGGCCCGGGCCCGTGGCCGAGGCCGCCGGCGCCAACGCCGGGTCGGCACTCAAGGTCCTCATGCTCGTGCGCGGCATCGAGCCGCACGGCATCGCCGTGGGCGCCGGCGAGGGCCTCCACTGGTGGTACGCCGATGATGCGATCGACGACGTCGTGCGCGTCACGGGCTTCGGATGGACCGTTGACGGCTTCGATCCCGGCAGCCGTGGCGACATCGAGCGTGCGCTGCATGCCTTCTTCCCCGAGGGTGAGCTCGTGCGGTTCACGCACCACGACTGGGTCGGCGACGAGCGCTCCCTCGGCACGTGGCTGACCGCCCCCGCCGGACAGGCCGATCTCGTGGATCCTGCGCGCTTCGCACCGTTCGCCTGTGCCGCATTCGCCGGCTCCGACGTGGCGCACGAGGAAGCGGGCTGGTTCGAGGGCGCGCTGATCAGCGGCGCCGCCGCTGCGGCGCACATCAACACCCTGCTGCTCGGCTAAGATCACGGCGTTCGACGGCGCGGGACAGCGTGCCGGCATCCATTTCCATCGCTGCCGGAGATCACGCACGTGCCCCTTCACCTCGAATCCGATACCCGCCCGGTCACCGAGCCGATTCCCGCCGACCGCCGGCACCTGACCGGCTTCGACGTCGCCGTCCTGTGGTCGAACATGGGCATCAGCCTGCTCGGCATCGTGGCGGGCGCTGGACTGATCGCCTACGGCGC
Source organism: uncultured Bifidobacterium sp. (assembly GCA_964588635.1). Classification (GTDB taxonomy): domain Bacteria; phylum Actinomycetota; class Thermoleophilia; order Gaiellales; family F1-60-MAGs149; genus F1-60-MAGs149. Next base: position 8,269 of record CAZPQP010000051.1, on the reverse strand, counting down.
GGGTTCCACGCGCGCGCTGATCGCCACCGTCATCGGCGGCGTGATTGGCGGGCTGATGCTCGCCGCCGCCGGTGCACTCGGCGCCGCCTCAGGGCAGCCCGGCATGGTGGTGCTGCGGCGCGCGCTCGGCGATCGCGGCTCCTACCTCCCCACCGTGCTCAACATCATCCAGGGCTTCGGCTGGAGCACCTTCGAACTGCTGGTGATCGGCGAGGCCGCGCGGCTGATCGTGGACGTCGATGCGCGGTGGCCGTTCGTCGTGGCCGCGGGCGCGATCGGCACGGCACTGTCGATCATCGGCCCCGAGAACGTCACGCGCCGCGTGCTCAAGCGCTTCGTGACGCCGCTCGTGGCGATCGCGATCGTCTACCTGCTGCTGCGCCTGGCGATGGACGGCACGTCATCCGAGCTTGCCACGGCGGCGGCCGGGGGCATCGGCCTGATGGCCGCGATCGACCTCGTCGTCGCGAACTTCGCGTCGTGGCAGCCGCTGGTGCCCGACTACACGCGCTTCGCGCGGTCGGTCAAGGGCGCGGCGCTCGGGGTCGGACTCGGCTTCGGCATCGCCAGCACGCTCACCTTCGCCGTCGGCATCCTCGCCGCGCTGCAGGCCGGCGGCATCGACAGCGCGTCGGCGGGCGTGGCCGTCATCCTCGCCGTGCCGCTCGGCACCCTCGTGGCCGCGATCCTCGTGGTCGACGAGTCGGAGAAGGGCTTCGCCAACATCTACTCCACCGCCGTGTCCGTGCGGAACCTGGCCCCGCGCGCCCCGCAGACGCCGATCATCCTCGCCATCGGGACGATCGTGACCGTCGGCGCCGTGACGGTATCGCTCGACCGCTTCTTCGACTTCCTCTTCCTGCTCGGCGCCGTCTTCGTGCCGCTATTCGGCGCGGTGTTCGCCGACCGCATTCGCCCCGTCGCACCGCACGCCACGATCGTCGCCTGGATCGCCGGCTTCCTGCTCTACGAGTGGCTCAGCCCCACGCGCATCCTGGGCATCAGCGACCACGTCTCGCCGCTGTTCGACGGCATGCTCGGCGCCACCCTGCCGGCGTTCCTGCTCGCCGTCGCCATCCGCCTCGCGTGGCCCTCCCGATAGCCGGGGGTTAACAGAGGGGTCAGACCCCGCTGTTAACTTGCGTTCCAGCCCCGGCGGACGGACATGACGGCCGCGCAAGTTAACAGAGGGGCCTGACCCCTCTGTTAACCAGAGCGGCTAGCGGGTGCCCCAGAGGCGATCGCCTGCGTCACCGAGGCCCGGCACGATGTAGCCGACCTCGTTGAGGCACTCGTCGAGCGCCGCGACGTGGATGTCCACGTCGGGATGGTCGGTCTGCATGCGCTCGACGCCCTCGGGTGCGGCCAACAGCGACAGCAGCTTCACCTTGTGCGCGCCACGCTCCTTGCATACGGTGGCGGCGTACGAGGCCGAGCCGCCCGTCGCGAGCATCGGGTCGATGATCAGCATCAGGCGCTCACTGAGATCCTTCGGCAGCTTCTCGTAGTACGAGACCGGCTGCAGCGTCTCCTCATCCCGGTACATGCCGAGGAAGCCCACGCGGGCCACGGGGATCATCGCGAGCACGCCGTCGAGCATGCCGACCCCGGCACGGAGGATCGGCACGACGCCGACCTTCTTGCCGGAGACGCGGCGCCCGATCGTCTCCTTGATCGGCGTCTGCACCGTCACGTCCTCGAGCATGAGGTCCCGCGTCGCCTCGTAGGCGAGCACGCCCGCCAGCTCGCTGGATAGCGCACGGAAGTCGCGCGTCGAGGTCTCCACGGCGCGCAGGAGCGCGATCTTGTGCTGAACGAGCGGGTGCTCGCAGATGTGCAGGGTCATGGCGCCATGCTAGCGATCGCGGTGACCGGCTAGAAGCGGCGGTCGGGGCGCATCGGGGCGACCCAGGCGGGTGCGGCGCCATCGCAGATCATCTCCGCGAGGAGCGCTCCGGTCGACGGCGCCAGCGTGACGCCGAGCATGCCGTGCCCCGTCGCCAGGAAGAGCCCGTCCTGGCCGGGCACAGGCCCGAGCAGGGGGAGCGAATCGGGCGTGGCCGGACGGAAGCCCGCCCATCCCTCCACGCTCGTCTCGCTGGTCGAGGGATGCCAGTCCGACAGGTAGGAGCAGGCATCGCTGACGACCTGGTCGAGGCGGCGCTTGTCGACGACGAGATCCTTGCCGGGCAGCTCGAAGACGCCGGCGATGCGGACGCCCTCCTCGAACCCGGAGACGCCGATCTTCGACTCGGTCATGTAGAGGGCCTGCGACGGTCGCGTGCCGTCGCCCTTGAGGGTGATCGAGTAGCCCTTGGCGGGCACGATCGGCACGTCGATCCCGAGCGGCTTGAGCAGTGCGGGGCTGAGCGCCCCGGTGGCGACGACGACGCGATCGGCCTGCACCGGGCCGACGTTCGTGGCGATCTCCCAGCCCGCCGTCGTCTGGCGCATGCCCGTGACACTCGTCTCCTCGCGCACCTCGTGCCCGAGCGCGATCACGCGGTCGGCGAGCCCGCGCATCAGCGTCTGCGGCTGGACGTAGCGGTCGATCGTGGTGCGCACGACGAACTTGACGTCGTCGCCGATCGCGGGCTCGATCGCGCGCGCCTCCTCGGGCGTGAGCGTCTCGATCTGGCCCTCGAAGCCGATCTTCTGCAGGTCCTCGAAGACCGGCCCGAACCAGGCGATGCCCTTCTCGGTCTTGCCGAGCGTGAGGATGCCGCCCGCGTGCATCTCGAACGGGATGCCGTCGGCCTGGTAGGCGTCGAGCACCTCGAAGGTGCGGCGGTTGAGGTTGTGCAGCGCCTCGACGCCCTTGAGGAACCGCTCGCGCGAGGCGGCGCCGCGGAATGCCCACAGCCAGCGCAGCCAGCGGGTGTCGAGCTCGGGTCGGATCACCAGGGCGCCGTTCGGGTCGAAGGCGCTCTTCATGCCCATCATCAGCGTGCCGGGCGAGGCGAGCGGGAACGAGATCGTCGGCGAGACCCAGCCGGTGTTGCCCTTCGACGCGCCTTCGCCGATCACGTCGCGCTCGAGCACCACGACCTCGGCGCCCTTCTGGGCCAGCGACCACGCGCAGGCCAGACCTACGACACCACCGCCGATGATCGCCACGCGCATGCGACCACCATAGCGACAGGCAGTGGCGTCAGGTCGCGACGAGTCCGGGCGCCCGCTCCTCGAGCTGGGTGCGGGCACTGGTCAGGCAGGACCGGCAGGCCGCAGCCGTCTCGATGACGTTCGGCCGTCCCGGCCGCTCGCCGTTCACGTTGGCGTGCGCGAGCTCGTAGGCGGCGGCCTCGTACTGGTACAGCAGGCGCCGCACGTCGCGCCCGGCACCGCGTGCCTGCCGGCGCATGCGCCCGCGGGTGCGTCCGCCGGCGATCAGCTGGGTGTAGGCGGCCTCGGTGAGCGTGCCGCGCTCGACCTCCTGGTCCAGCCCATCGCGCAGGATGCGGCGCTCGCGCCGTGCACCCGCGGTCAGGAGCGCGATCCCGATCACGGCGAGCGGCAGGTAGCCGGCGAGGTAGGCGATCGGGGCGGCGCCGATGCCCGCCGAGAGGTTCCACAGGGCGTGCAGCAGCACGGCGAACAGGAGTCCCACCAGCACGATGGCGATCTTGCCGGCACGTCCGCCGCGTCGCTTGATCGCGATGCCCAGCGCGATACCGGTCATCGCGGTGAAGATCGGGTGGCACAGCGGCGTCACCAGTCCGCGCAGCACGAAGACCGTGGTCAGGTCGCCGAGGCCGCCCTCGTTCCAGGCGGTCGCGTAGTAGAGGATGTTCTCGATGGTGGCGAACCCGAGCGCCACCCAGGCGGCGTAGACGATGCCGTCGTGCACGCCGTCGAGGAAGCCGGGGCGCCGACGGATCACGAACAGGAGCGCCAGCGCCTTGGCGCTCTCCTCCACGATCGGCGCCGAGGCGACGGTCGCCGCGAACTCGCCGGCCACGAGGCCGACGCCGGTGTTGATGACGAGCGCGATGAACGTCGCCGCACCGGCGCCCCAGAGGAAGGTGCGCAGGAGCAGGCGCGCGGGTTCGGGCTCGAAGCGATCGAGGCGCAGCAGGATCGCGGCCACGAGCGGCACGGGCACGAAGGCCAGCAGCAGACCCAAGCCGAGGGGCACGACTCCGTCGAACGCGGTGATCGCGAGGACGAGCACCAGCAGGAGCGCGGGCAGGATCACGCCCTCCGCCCGCAGCGCGCGCAGGGAGCGGCGCTGGCGGCGCATCACCAGCGCGATCTTCTCCGGCACCTCCGGGGCCAGATCAGTCGCGGCCTCGTGCATCAGGCGATATCCACTACGAGGCGCCCCTTGACCTGCCCCTTGAGGATCGCCTTGGCCTGGGCCGGGATGTCCTCGAGCGTGCAGCCGCTGGTCATCTCGTCGAGCAGCGACAGGTCGAGCTCGCTGGCCATGCGGTTCCAGGCGATCACGCGGCGCTCGTACGGCATGGCGACGGAGTCGATGCCGAGGAGATTCACGCCGCGCAGCAGGAAGGGCATGATGTGCCCCTCGAACGTCGCACCGCCGGCCAGACCGCAGGCGGCCACGGAGGCGCCGCGCTCGAGCTGGCGAATGACCCGCGAGATCGTGGAGCCGGCGACGGCGTCGATGCAGCCGGCCCAGCGCTCGGACTCGAGCGGTGCGGACGAGTCCTCGGCGAGCTCCTCGCGCGTGACGATCTCCGACGCGCCGAGGCCCTTGAGGTAGTCGCCGAGCTCGGGCCGGCCGGTGCTGGCCGCGACGGTGTAGCCGTTGCGGGCGAGCAGCGCGATGCCGACGGAGCCGACCCCGCCGGCGCCTCCCGTGATCAGCACGGGCCTGTCACCACCGGGCTTGAGACCATGCTCCTCGAGCGCCATCAGCGCGAACATCGACGTGAGGCCGGCAGTGCCGACCGCCATCGCCTGCCGCGTCGTCATCGACTCGGGCACGTGCACGAGCCAGTCGGCGCGCACGCGGGCCAGCTCGGAGAAGCCGCCCCAGTAGCGCTCGCCCATGTGCCAGCCGGTGATCACGACGCGGTCGCCCTCGGCGTAGCGAGCGTCCGACGACTCGAGCACGGTGCCGGCGAGGTCGATGCCGGGAATGTGCGGGAAGCTGCGTGCCAGGCGGCCCTTGTTGCCGTCGACGACGAGGCCGTCCTTGTAGTTGAGCGTCGAGTGCTCCACCTTGACGAGCACCTCGCCCTCGGGCAGCTCGGCGACGCCGATCTCCTCGATCGCGGCGGCGACCTTGCCGTCCTCGGTCTCGCGCATCATCAGTGCCTTGAAGGTGTCAGCCATGGGGTTCCCTGCTCCGTGTCGGTCTCGCGGCGTAGCCTACGCGCTGGGGTCGCCGAATGCAGCACGCCGTCGGCTGTCCGCGTGTCGTGCGATCGACGATCGTGCACTGAAACGCGGAAGGGGCGCCCGGAGGCGCCCCTTCGACGGTTCACGCGGTGGAGGTCTGCGACCTACGAGCAGCCGCTCGTCTCGCCGCAGCTGATGCACTTGAGGCACGTGCCGTTGCGGACCAGGGTCATCTGACCGCAGTTGCCGCAGGCGTCGCCCTCGTAGCCCTTCAGGCGGGCCTCGTCGCGCTCGGTGAGCAGCGGCGCCGGACGCTGCTGCATCCGCCCCTGCGCCTCGACACCGGCACCGGCCGGCACCGGGGCGACCGGCGTCGTGGCCACGGCCGTGACGGTGCGGTCGAGCCGCTCGGACTTCGGCGTGCCGACGTCATCGCCGCGCAGATCCTGATCATCGACGTGCGACAGATCGTTGCGGTCGAGGTACGAGATCGCGACCTCGCGGAAGATGTAGTCGATCACGCTCGTCGACATCTTGATCTTGTCGTTGCCGACGACCATCCCGTTCGGCTCGAAGCGGGTGAAGACGAAGGCATCGACGAACTCCTCCAGCGGCACGCCGTGCTGGAGGCCCAGCGAGACGGCGATGGCGAAGCTGTTCATCAGGGAGCGGTAGGCCGCGCCCTCCTTGTGCATGTCGATGAAGATCTCACCGAGCGTGCCGTCCTCGTACTCGCCCGTGCGGAGGTACACCTTGTGGCCCGCGAGCGTGGCCTTCTGGGTGTAGCCGGCGCGGCGATGCGGGAGACGACGGCGCTCGCCCATCACCTGGACGACGCGCTCGGCGGCCTGCTCGACGCTGGGCAGCTCGGTCGGGGCCTCGTACTCGGCACCGACGTCGAGGTCCTCGGCGGCCGCACCGGAGAGCGGCTGCGAGAGCTTCGAGCCGTCGCGGTAGAGCGCGTTGGCCTTGACCATCTTCTTCCACGAGACGCGGTAGCACTCCGCGACGTCGGAGATCGACGCCGAGGCGGGCAGGTTGATGGTCTTCGAGATCGCGCCCGAGAGGAACGGCTGCGCCGCGGCCATCATCTCGATGTGCGACAGCGCGCGGATCGCGCGGGTGCCGAGGCGACCGCACTTGTTGGCGCAGTCGAACACCGGCAGGTGCTCGTCGAGCAGGTGCGGCGCACCCTCGACGGTCATCGTGCCGCAGATCGCCGTGTTGGCCTCGTCGATCTCGGCGTCGGAGAAGCCGAGCGCCTTGAGGAGGTCGAAGCCCGGGGCGTCGAGCTCCTCGCGGTCGATGCCGAGCTCCTCGACGATCGCGTCGTCGCCCACCGTGTAGCGGGTGAAGGCGAAGCGGACGTCGAACGCGGTCGGCAGCGCGGCCTCGACGGCGGCGAGCATGGGCTCGGTGAAGCCGAAGCCGCGCAGCGCCTCCGGGTGCACGTGCGGCACGCCGCTGAGCGAGCCCGTGCCGACGCAGTAGCGGACGATGTCGTCGACCTGCTCCGGCGTGTAGCCGAGGCGCTCGAGCGCCGGCGGCACCGAGGCGTTGACGATCTTGAAGTAGCCGCCACCGGCCAGCTTCTTGAACTTGACGAGCGCGAAGTCGGGCTCGATGCCCGTCGTGTCGCAGTCCATGACCAGGCCGATCGTGCCGGTCGGCGCGATCAGCGTGACCTGCGCGTTGCGGAAGCCGTGCGTCTCGCCGAGGGCGAGGGCGCGGTCGGCCTCGTAGCGCGCGACCTCGAGGAGGTCGGGCTCGCAGTACGTGGCGTCGATGCCCTCGGGGGTGACCTGCAGCCCCTCGTACTCGGCGGCAGCGGCCGCGTAGGCGGCGCGACGATGGTTGCGGACCACGCGGAGCATGTCGTCCTTGTTGCGCTCGTACGCGGCGAACGTACCCTGCTCGGCGGCCAGCTCGGCGCTGGTGGCCAGCGACGTGAAGTGCATGATCGCGCTGACGGCGCCGCAGAAGGCGTAGGCCTCCGGCGAGTCGTAGGCGAGGCCGCGCTGCATCGTCAGCGCGCCGAGGTTGGCGTAGCCGAGACCGAGCGTGCGGTACAGGTACGAGCGCTCGGCGATCTCGCGGCTCGGGAACTGGGCCATCAGGACCGAGATCTCCAGCACGATCGTCCACAGGCGGCTGGCGTGGCGGAACGCGACGTGGTCGAAGCGGTCGCCCTGATCGAACTTCATCAGGTTCATCGAGGCCAGGTTGCACGCGGTGTCGTCGAGGAAGACGTACTCGGCGCACGGGTTCGAGGCGACGATCGGGCCGTCGGCCGGGCACGTGTGCCACTCGTTCGTCGTGTCGTGGAACTGGATGCCCGGATCGGCGCACAGCCAGGCGGCCTCGCAGATCTGGTCCCACAGGTCGCGGGCGCGCAGGACCTTGCTCGCGGCGGGCTCGCGGCCCTGCGCCTCGGCCTTGGCCAGCTCGGTGCGGTCGTAGAGCGGCCACTCGGCGTCCTGCTCGACGGCCTCCATGAACGCGTTGGTGATGCGCACGGAGTTGTTCGAGTTCTGACCCGAGACGGTCAGGTACGCCTCGCCCTGCCAGTCCGTGTCGTACTCGTCGATCTGCAGCTCCTTGACGCCCTGCTTGGCGAGGTCGAGCGTGCGCTGGATCGAGGCGTCGGGGACGCCGGCGGCGCGGGCGCCGCGGACGGCCTGCGCGAGCGCCGGGTTCTCGCGGGCGATGAAGCGGTCGTCGCCCTCGCCCTCCTGCGTCGCGGCGAGCACCGCATTGAGGTGGCGGTTGAGCATCTTGGAGCCGGCCACGAGGGCGGCGACCTTGGTCTCCTCGACGACCTTCCAGCGGACGTACTGCTCGATGTCCGGATGGTCGAGGTCGAGGGTGACCATCTTGGCGGCGCGGCGGGTGGTGCCGCCGGACTTGATGGCGCCCGCGGCGCGGTCGCCGATCTTGAGGAAGCTCATCAGGCCGGACGAGCGGC